>JAPYSD010000029.1 GCA_029936705.1 Croceicoccus sp.
TCTGCAGATAGGCCGCCATGTCGTCCAGCGCCGCGATGGCGACCGGATCGATCGGCGCGGGATCGGCCGCATCGACCTGCTGCGAGGTCTGACCGGCAGCCGCGCCCGCCAGGATTGGCCCCGACGCGCACAGGCAGGCAAGGCCCGCCGCCAGGGTCGTCTTCGGCAGGATCGTCGCAATTGGCTTGGATGGCATGGATCGCTCCATCTGTCGTGAATGGCTGGGCCGGATGCCCTTGCTTATCGAACCATCCGCAAGGGCGCCCCATCGGGAAAAATGCTGACTGTCGGTGCGGGCGTTACCGTGCGGGCGGCGGCAGGCTCCCCGACAGGCGGCCTGGCCATGCGTACGCTAAGCGCACGGCGGGGCTCATGAGCATCCGTGTTCTCCTCCGCTCCGCCACGGGGTCGGCCCTATTGCTGGATCGGCTGCGGGGCGGGTTAATGACGGTTCGGATCGAGCACGGAGACGCTTCGCATGACACAGCCTCAGCCCAGGGTTCCCAGATCGGTGTCCGACCCGGTTCCCGACCTCCCCCGGATCGAACCGGAACAGAAGAGCGAAGCATCGACCATCTACTCGCACTACCGCAGCACATTGTCGCGGCACCGGACGCAGATGTCGGATCACCGGACCGACCTTTCGGAAAACCGGACCGAGATGTCGATGCGGCGGACGGGCATGTCGATCCACCGCACGCGCATGTCCGCTGACCGTACCATGATGGCCGAGATCCGGACGGCCCTGTCGATGATCGGGTTCGGCTTTACCCTCGCCAAGGCGTTTCGCGGACTTGAAGACGCCGGGGTGCTGGCCGGCAGCGCGGCCCCGCGCAACTTCGGGCTGATCCTGGTGCTGCTGGGGATCGCGATACTGATCGGCGGGATAATCCGGCATGTCCAATTCGCGCGGGAATTGCGCCATACGCGCAAGATGATGGTCGACAGCAAGCTGATCCACGGGGAGAGCGACTATCCCGTCTCGGTCAGCCTGCTGGTGGCCATCGCCTTGATGCTGGTTGGCGTCGCCGCTGCCGCCAATATCGTGCTGGGCATCCATCTATTCGGATAGGGTATGTTCTTCCTTGTGCGGGACCAGCTCCTCGATATCGCGTTCCAGGAAGAAGCTGAGGAAGGTGCGGATCGCGGCGATGGCGGCCGGCTTGCCGACATCGTCCCAGGTCGGCGCGATCGCGGTGCGGATGATGTCGGCACCCAGCGCGAATTCCAGCGCGAGGATGATCCACTGCGCGAAACGCATCCAGATCATGCGCCGGGACTGGTGGCCGAAACGGCCGAAGCCCCGCCCGACCAGGTTGATGACCGCCTCGACCGCGCCATACATGACCAGCAGGGCGACGATCGCCTCGAGGATGAGGGCCGACAACGCGGCGAGTTCGGCCAGAGCTTCTTCGAGGATCATGTCGAACACACCTTTCATTCGCCGCGTGGCAACCGGATGGCCGAAGAATAGGACCCGCGAACGGGCAGCGAATCGGGAATTACCCGTACAGTCGCCCTGCCCTTCCCCCTTGGCGCCGGAACGGCCAGTCATGCCGAAGGCGCGGAGCGGCATTCCCGCTTCGAGCCCCGCTTCGCTGGCAGCTAGGTGCTTACCCGCAGCCGTAATCGCGGACATTACTGATGGATCGGGAAACACTATCGGCCGACATTGGCGCTTCGACCTGAATCCCAAGCACAGGAGTCTTCCCCTTGGCCCACGAGTCCGCCGTCATCCCGACCGGCAAGACAGCCATGACCGACGCAATGATCTATCTGGAAGGCGGAAGTTTCTGGATGGGATCGGACGATCACTATGCCGAGGAAAAACCGGCGCACAAGGTCAGGGTCGATCCGTTCTGGATCGATCCGATACCCGTCACGGTGCGCGATTTCGCCGCTTTCGTTAAGGACACGGGCCACGTCACGACGGCCGAGGTCGCTCCCGATCCCGCGGATTATCCCGGCGCCCTGCCCGAGATGCTGTATGCAGCCTCGCTGGTGTTCGAGCCGCCCAATCGGCCCGTATCGCTCAGGGACTTTTCGGAGTGGTGGGACTACCGGGCGGATGCCAACTGGCGGCAGCCGCTGGGCGCCGGATCGAGCATCGAGGGGCTTGAGGATCATCCCGTGACCCATGTCTCGTTTACCGACGTGGAAGCCTATGCGCAGTGGGCCGGAAAGGACTTGCCGACCGAAGCGGAATGGGAATTCGCAGCGCGCGGCGGGTTGGACCGCCGCGAGTTCGCGTGGGGGGACGAGCTGATGCCCGGCGGCACGCCCATGGCGAACACGTGGCAGGGCGCCTTTCCCAACGAGAATACGATGGAGGACGGGTACGTGCGCACGTCCCCGGTCCGCAGCTATGCGCCCAATGGCTTCGGCCTATACGACATGATCGGCAATACGTGGGAATGGACGAAGGATTATTTCGCGGCCGCCCATTCGGTCACCAAGGGAAGCTCGTGCTGCGGACCGCGCAACCCGCGCGGCGCCGCACTGGAAGACAGCTATGACCCGGCCATGCCTGAGGTGCGGATCGCGCGCCGTGTCCTGAAAGGCGGATCGCACCTGTGCGCGCCGAACTATTGCCGCCGCTATCGCCCCGCTGCCCGTCATGCGCAGCCGGAGGATACATCGACCAGCCACGTCGGGTTCCGCTGCGTTGTCAGGGTAAACCCGGATGAAGGCTAAGTACTACGCCTTTTAAAAACACGAGACGCGTACAGATCGACTGCAGATTTGCATTGACATAACATTAACGATAGGGAAATCTGCTTCCGCATCCCCCTAATTAGACTGCAAAATTCTAATCGACGCGCGACTGGATCGATAGACCAGTCTCAAAACTGACATGCTTGCATCTTATTGCTGAAGCGAGGTTTTCTGCGACGGGATTCGTATTCCTGCCCTGCAAATATGCCAAGGCCGGATGGACCTTCGACTTCTTGGATGCACGAACGCTTCGGGGAACGAACATGCACTCAAGTGAAAGGGACATTGCCTCGACCGGGCAATTGTTCGTCATTGCGTCCGAAGGCCGGTGCTCTGCTGATGAGCGCCAGCGGCAGATCCTCGAAGCACGCGAGGGGGAAAGACGCCACATTGCCCGCGATCTGCACGATGTGACGGCGCATCTGCTGCTCGAACTCGAATTCTCGCTGACCGCTATCGACAGCTCTGACGAGCCATTGAAAAGCAAGGCGCGCGCCTCCGCTCTCAATGCCATTTCCCAGCTGCAGGCGCAGGTCCGGTGTGTCAGCTATCTGCTCCACCCGCCGGAACTGGACCGTTTCGGCTTGGAAAAGACGCTGGAGGCGTTGACGCTGGGGATGAGCGAGCGTTGCGGCATCGACATCCGCTTCCGCTCGCGCGGCTACCGTGCCGGGATCGCCGAACAGACGGAGATGTCCATGCTGCGCGTCGCGCAGGAAGCGCTGATGAACATCTTCAAGCACAGCGGATCCGACAGGGCCGACTTCCACCTCTATTGCAATCGTAACTGGATCGGCATGCGCATCCGCGATTACGGTATCGGAAAGGTCGCCGACCGCGCGCTTACGAATGAAACAGGAGTCGGGCTGGCCGGCATGCGCGAACGCATGAAGGCTGTTGGCGGAGCGTTGACCGTCAGGGTCCTCGGCGGCGGGACCGTTGTGACCGCGATTGCGCCGATCGCCCGCGCGGCGAAGCATTGCCAGCAGCCCGGCCGAAGCGACAGCCTACGGCTGCAGGCAATCAGGGTTCAATGATGTGATTGCGCACCGCGTAACGCACCAGGTCGGCTGAACTCTTCAGGTCCAGCTTGTGCATGGCGGCGGCGCGGTGCGTTTCGACCGTCTTGATCGACAGGTTCAGGATAGCCGCGATCTCCTTGTTGAGCCGACCTTCGGCGATCAGCTGCACGATCTCCCGCTCACGCGGAGTCAGCGCCGTCACGGTCGAATCGCGCGATGCCATCTCTATGAACCGGTCCAGCAGCGTCTGGGAAACATTGCCCGAGAAATAGGGCCGCCGCACTGCCAGTGCCTCCACCGCGGAAACCAGGTGCTTGCTGGCATCGGACTTCAGCAGATAGCCGCGCGCGCCTGCCATCAGCACCTCGGCCAGGATGTCTTCCCGGTCGTGCATGGTGAAGATCAGGATTTCCGTGCGGGGCAGTTCCTTCTTGATCGCGCGGGTCAGTTCCAGCCCGTTCATCATCGGCAGCGAATAATCGAGGACCGCGATATCGGGCTGAAGCGATCGGACGAGTTCGAGCGCATCGCGGCCGTTCGAAGCCTCTCCCACGACCCTCCAGTCGGGATGGACCGATAGGGCGGAGCGAACGCCGAGACGGATCATCTCGTGATCGTCCGCCAATACGATCCGCCTGATTGGACTGCTCATATCCGGGCCTTCCTTGTGGAATGGCTGTGATCGGCCAGATGGCTTGTCATTATGCCATCATCGGACACAACGGAAATGCCGCACATCAGGGTATCCCCTGAGGATCGGTAATCGAACCCCCGAGACCCCGGCTGCTTTCACGAGAACACGCACTGGCCCGGTTGGCGGAATGTAGCGGAAAGCGAATACCAGGTGCTGCCCTCCGCAAGCATCATAATCTTGCAGTATCGCAAATCTTTACGCGCTGCTTACGGACGTCCATCAACCGCCCTGTTCCAGTTGAGGCGCGCCTGCGGAACCGAATTTTAACCGGCCTGAACTAGATGTTCTTCGCGAAACAAGGTGAGTTTGCAAGATGTCGCGGCGACAGCATGAGCGCGTCAGTTCCGAAAGACAAGTTGAGTGCCGCGCCGATGGCCGGAACTTCACGTCTATACTCTACAATGTTTCCATTTCCGGATGCCTGCTTGAAATCCCGCTGAATCGCCTGGTGGAAGGCGACCGCGTGCACATCAAGGACGGCAATATCCGCATGTCGGGCATCGTGGTCTGGCAGGACGAGCGCAATGCCGGCCTGCGTTTCGATCAGCCCCTGCACGAGGCGGTCGTCCGCTTCCTGGGATATGATCCGGCCAAGGGCGATCCAGTCCTGCCGACCGATCGGTTCGGGCGCGTCCTGCCCCGCTTGCCGCGAAGCGATCGCCACATATCGGACAACGGCTGACGATATGCCGCGGCACGCAATTCGCAGCGGAACTGACCGGGTAACGCGTCAGTTTTCACAGATAAGCCGCAGCATCTCGAACAGCCGGCCGCGGTCCTTTGCCGTCAGGCCGCCAAGCATGCGATCCTGCACGGCCACGACAGCCTCCATGCACTTGCGCGTCAGTTCGCGGCCGTCGTCGGTAAGCACCAAGGTTATGACCCGCTTGTCGGCCTCCGACCGCGTTCTCTTAAGCAGGCCGCGCTGCTCCAAGCGATCGAGCGTATAGGTTATCGCCGCGCCGTTCTGGAAACGAAGACGCGCCACCTCGCTGGGGGTCGATGCCCTGCCGTAATAGATGGTGCTCAGCACCCCGAACTGATGCGAACTGAGCGCGAATTCACCCAAGGCGGCATCCACCTCGTCGATGACCTTGTTGAAGCTCCGGCGGAGATTGAACGCGAGCGACCTTTCGAAGAAATGCTCCTCGCATTTCTTCATCGACTGCGAGTTATGGCCGTCGGGCTTAATCATCTGCACACAATCGCTCGAAATCTCGTTCACTATGGGGGCTCTTGAATATCTATTGTTCTACTGGAACGGTTCAAGTCATCTAGCGATCCGCGAAAATAGCGCGGCGAGCCCAAAACAGGAGCATTTCGTCGGACGAGCAGAACGATTACAGTGACAACTGCCTAGCGCCGACATGCCGAAACGCGCAAGCGGCCGTTAACACATTATTACAATGCTTTTGATGTGGCGAAAGGTCGTGGTCCGGCGGCCTTACTGTCTCAATCCATCCGCTCGCGCGCCGACCGTTTTGCGGTTTCACGCGGATTCCCGTCGCCAATTCGCTACCGCAGCAAAGGTCGTTCCGATGTCGTCACCCCAAGATTACCCATATAGTATAGGCTCAGGTGCCATCAATGCGCCGCAATTGCTGTTGCTGCGAGATGGGCGGGCTTGGTATACAAATCCTTACTCGCAGGCTTGCGCCCATTTTTCGCGGGCGACCATTGGATCGGGGTTAAATCATGAACGATGGAGCTGTCGCACAGTCTATCGTGCTTCCCCACCGCAGCTCCAAAAGCCTCCTGACCGGGTGGATCGCGTCCAGTTCGCGTAATGAAGCGGCCCGTGCGCTGCTTTCGCTAGGCGACTTTCTGCGTGCATTGCGGCACCGCTGGCTGCTGTTCGCGCTGATAGCGCTGGCGGTCAAGGTACTGGTGACTGCCATCAGCTTCGCCCTTCCCTCCCGCTACACCGGTGAAGCGGTCCTGCCCCGCGCTCTTTCATCCCCTCATGCCGGCCCGCAATCGTTCAAGCGCCTGCGCTTTCAATTGATGCACGCGGGGAATGCTGACGCCCAGCACGGCGGCAATCTCACCCAGGTTCAATTCCTCGACGAAATATAGCTGCGTGATCATCTGCAGCCGTTCGGGCAGGCTGGCGATCGCGCTTGCCAGTTGTTCGACCTGCTCCGCATTTTCCATCGCGCGATGCCCATCGTCAGCGTCGTCGGCAAAGGCGGTATTGCTGTCGGAATAGCAGCCATCGATGGAATCGAAGCGCAGCGGTTCGCTTTGCGCACGAACCGAAGCGAATGCGCGCGGGTCCATGCCCAGCGACTGCGCCAGTTCCTTCTCGCTGGGGCTTCTGCCAAGCCGTGATGCAAGCCTGCGGCTTCCGTCCTCGATCTCGCGGCGTTTGCGCGCTGCCGTGCGGGTCGTCGGGGCCTCTCGCCGGATAAGGTCGAACATTGCACCGCGCACCCGCGTCTTGGCATAGGCGGCAAAGGCGTGCTCGCCCTGGCCGTCATGGCGCCGCACGCATTCGGTCAGCGCGATCAGTCCGACTTGAATTAGGTCTTCGATCTCGATACCGGGCCTGCCGCTGCCATGCGCGTGCCAGGCCAGTTTCTTCACCATCGGCATGAAGGCCTTGATGCGCTCCTCGACCTCCCCGGCGTAGGCGCGCCGCGCTTGGTTTGGCTGAGTGGTCGGTAGTGCGAAGTTCTCGTGCCTCATGCTGCCATGTCCATCTGGGCATCCAGTGCCGTGTTTCCTGGGGCGCCGATCACCTCGATGACTTCGATCGGCTGGCTGGCAGGCAGCTCGCCGATCGAGATGACGACACATTCCGGCGTGCGCTGCCGGACAAGCGAAGCGATCGCCCTGCGCGATTGGGGCTGCACCACCAGCGCCGGCGGAGTGGCCGACAAGCCGCGCTCTTCGGTGATCTGCTTCACACGGCGCGCGATGGTCGCGGCAAGCTCGGGCTCAATCACGGGCCAGCCGGTGACCGGATCGCGCAGGCCCTGCAGGATCGCGCTTTCCAGCCCGCCGTCCAGCGTGAGGACCGGCAGCGCGCGCGACGGCGAACAGATGCGCCCGACGATGGTCGAGCCAAGGTCACAGCGCACGCGATCGACAATCGTTTCGTGATCCTGCGTCGCCTGCACGGCGCGCGACAGGCTGGCGAAGATCGGGACGGGATGGCTGATCGGAATGCCATCCTCAAGCAGGCTGCGCAGCACCCGGGTCACCGCGGCAAGCGAGAGCGGCTGCGGGTAAAAGGTCTCGACCAGGTTGGCCGAGTGAAGCTTCGTCGCCTCGATCACATCACGCACTTCGTCCGGGCCGAGCAGGTCGTGCGCGCGTTCCGCCAGCAGCTGGTTGAGATGGGTCGCGACGACCGTGCCCGGATCGACGACCAGAAAGCCCGCCGCGGTCGCGTGATCGCGGTTGCCCCTGTCGATCCAGATCGCCGGACAGTTGAAGCTGGGGTCGCAGGTTTCCTCGCCCTTCAGATGGTGGGACGCGCTGGCTTCACCCGTGTCGATCGCCAGCACACGGTCCGGCTGGATCGTTGCCCCGCCCAGCATGACGCCCCCCAGCGTTATGCGATAGTCATAGGGCGCCATGTCGAGCGCGTCACGCAGCCGGAATTGCGGCACGACGAAGCCGAAATTGCGCGAAAGCTGCTTGCGCACGCCGGTAATGCGGGCGATCAGCGGCGAACCCTTCTTCTCGTCCACCAGCGGCACCAAGCCGTACCCGAACTCCAGGCTGACCAGCGTCATGTCGGAAACATCGGCAAGTTCGATGCGGTGCGGATCGACCGGCGCGGCGACATCCGGCAGCGGTTCCGGGCGGGCGGCCCGAGCCTTGAGTGTACGCGCCAGCCAGAATGCGCCGCCCGCTGCGGGCAGGAAGATCGATTGCGGCATCGCCGGGATCATCCCGACGGCCGCCAGCACGACGCCGACGGGAAGCCAGCTGCGCGGGTCGGCGAACTGCCCCCCGATCTGCCCGGCCAGATCGCGTGCATCCGAAACGCGGGTCACGATGACTGCCGCGGCGATCGAAAGCAGAAGCGACGGAACCTGCGCCACCAGCGCATCGCCGATGGCGAGTTGGATATAGGTCTCGGCCGCTTCACCCGCGGACAATCCGTGCGTGATCATGCCAAGGCAAAGCCCCGCGATGATGTTCACCGCCAGGATCAGAAGGGCGGCGACGGCATCGCCCTTCACGAATTTCGACGCGCCATCCATCGATCCGTAGAAATCCGCTTCGGTCGCGACTTCGCGGCGGCGCGCCTTGGCTTCGTCGGCGGACAGGATGCCTGCCGCCAGGTCGGCGTCGATCGCCATCTGCTTGCCCGGCAGCGCATCCAGCGTGAAGCGGGCCGACACCTCGGACACGCGCCCTGCACCCTTGGTCACGACGACCATGTTGATAATCATCAGGATCAGGAAGACGAAGATGCCGACGGCGAAGTTTCCGCCGATCAGGAAGGCGCCGAATGCCTCGATCACGTGGCCTGCCGCGGCGCCACCTTCGTGACCGTGGACCAGGACGACACGGGTGGACGCGACGTTCAGCGCAAGCCGCAGCAGGGTGGCGAACAGCAGGACCGATGGGAAGGACGAGAAATCCAGCGGCTTTTGCGCGTTCATCGCCGCCATCAGGATCGCGACCGACAATGCGATATTCAGCACGAAGGACACGTCGAGCAGGACTGCCGGGACCGGCACGATCATCAGCAGCATCAGCGCGATGATGCCTGCCGGCAATGCCATGGCGCTGAGGTTTGCGGCGCGCGATGGTGCGGCGGCGCTCACAGGCCGAACCTTTCGAAACGGGCATACGCAGCCCGCACGGCCGGGGGCGGCTTTTGCCCCGTGGCCTCGAACATCGCCTGCAGGCTGTTGGTCATCGAGCGGCCACCGGCGATGCGCGCTGGGACCGGCGCGGCGATGGCGGGCGCGGGCGCCGCGAACGGCTCGGCGGGCGCGGCGGGTGCGACCCCGTCGCTGCCGTTCAAGGCGCCGGTTACCTTCGCCTCGATCACGGACATCACTTCGCGCAGGCTGCGTTCGCTGCCCGAAGCGCCGCGAAAAATGCCGCGGTTGGCCGCGCTGGCCGCGGGGAGCAGCTGCGTTGCCGAGGCGTCCGGATCGCTCGCAAGCGTCTTGAGGAAGCGGGAGGCGTCGCCGCTGCCGAGGAAATGGCCGAGATAGAGTTCGGCGGCATTCGGCTGGCGGCCCAGCGCGCGGGTCATGTCCGCCCGGTTGTCGCCCGCCAGCTCGCCCGCCATCAGGGCCGAGGCAGCCGGATCGTAGCGCAGCGCCATGATGCGACCCGCCAGCGAACTGTCCCGGATCCGCCCGTCGGAAATCGCCGCGCTCGCCCAGCCGAAGCCGTGTTTCGCGCCGTGGCGTTCCAGTGTGCTGAGCCAGGTGGCGCCGGTGAACTGGTACAGCCCCGCCGCGCTGGAGGTCGCGGCCCTGGCCCTTGGGTTCAGCGAGGATTCGATCCGGGCCTGCGCCAGCAGGAAATCGAAGTCCTCTCCCGTCCGGTCGGCGGCGCGGGCGATGTCGGCGCGGATCGCTGCCCCGGTGGCGGGGGTTGCGGTTACGGTCGGTCCACTCATTCGGGTTGGTCCTGCCAAATTGATACAGGGATACCCAAGCAATTAGCGTGCCAGTTTACGCCCCGGCAGCGGCACGGCGTTTCGCGCCGTACAGGCGGGGCGAGCCGCTCAGCATGTCGATGCGCGCCGCGATATTGGCGGCCACCAGGTTACGCATCTGGCGGTTGACCTCGTTCGCGTCGCGGGCGGCGCGGCTCATCGCGCGGCATTCCTCGTCAAACAGGGCAAGGTCGGCGCTTTCCAGCCGGTCGCACAGGCCCAGCTTGGTGCGCGTCGCGGCGGTGATGGCGTCGAGGTCGAGACCGGCAATGGCCTGCCGCTCGATTTCCAGTACGGCAAGCATCTGCCGCAGCGCGTCTTTCAGTTTCACGTTCTCGCTCACTTTCCGGTCCTGAGCATGTAGCCAGCAGCAATCATGGCGTCGGCAATCCTGTGCGGCACCAGCGGATAGGTGCCCTGCTCGATCGCCTTGCGGATTTCGGCGACGCGGTCGGCATCAACCGGCGGCGCGCCGGGATCGAGCGCATCCGACAGCGCCAAAGCGCCGCCTACGCCTAGCGATACGGGCGCCTTCTGCGGTGCGGCGCCATGTGCCCCTGGCGCGGGGTTCAGGCGGGCCGTGCCCGTCACGGCGGGGCGGATCGGTCCGATATCGTGCGATGCCATTTGCGCGTTTCCCTAACAGCGGTCCGAACATCAGGACGGACGCCGCGGCGAATGTTTAAGGGGGCCGCGCTGGGCTGCGCATCATCCGGTGGGCAGGGTCAGCATGCCCGGGCCGGTAATGCGGGCGCGAATGATGCCGGCGCGGCGGTTGCCGGGGATGGCGGGGCGCACCTTGATCCAGTCGCCCACCGCGCCGCTTTCCAGCGCCTCGGCCGGGCGGGAGATCGAGAAACCCTGCCCCGCGACCGAGATCGTGACCGCATCGCCCCGCTGTACCGCGACTTGCGAAGCCGCCTGCGCCGCAGCAGCCACCGGCAGGGGCCGGACCGGCATGTAGAGCCGCCAACCGCCCGCGTCGGGGCATTGCAGAACCAGCGTATCGCGCTGTTCGCTGCGCCAGGCGATGTCGGCGGGCGCGGCGCAAAGACGCAGCTTCAGCCTGCGGTCGAGCGGCTGCATCGCGCCGCCGTCCTCACCAATCGGGGCGCCGGTGAATGCGGCGATCTGCAGGTCGAGCGCGGCAAGATCCTGGATCGGACCGGCAGCGGCGAGCAGAACGGCGACAAGGGCGGAGGCATGGAACATGGGTGAAGGCCTTTCGGGGTTGCTTGCCCCGATTCCTGCAAAGGCCGTGCCAAGCGCGGCGGCGGTCGCCGCAGGTTGACACAGGCGACACATCCTACAGCGGCTGTCACCCCATGCTGCATGGCGGAAATGCGCGGGTTTGCGGCGTTCGGTTGACACCCGTGGGGGCCAGAGAAAATCGACGGTGCGAAAGAGCCTGCGCCGCGCTGGCGGCAGGCATCGGCCTAGGCGCGGGGCGCGGTGTAGGACAGCGAAATTGCTAGCGGTCGAAGGAAAGGACGGCAGCCCGTTCCGCGCCGCCCGGCACCAGCACGATGCGGGGCACGGCGCCCGCGCCGGTTGCCTCTGCCGAAAGCCGCGCGGCTTCGTCCAGAGCGGGGCCCGGGTCGGCGGGATCGTAGCCGAGCGTGATCTGGAGGCTTGCCCCCTCACCCGCCGGTTGCTGCGCGATCCAGTCGGCCAGCGGCGGCGCGCCGGGCGCCGGGCGGTAGATCGCCTGCGGAACGGGATCGGGCCCCTCGGTGTCCGCAAGCGCGGCTGACGCGCCGCCCGCGTGGGACGCAGTGACGATGAACAGGATCAGCGCGAGATCGGCCAGCATGATCGCCCACCCGGCCCCGCCTGCCCCGCCCCGCTTCATGCTGGCGGCGGACTGGATCATGCCGCCTGCGCCTCGCTCTGCACGGGAAGCGGATGCACGACCGCGCCTTCCAATTGGCCCGCGGTCCAGAGCATCAGCGCGTCGCGGGCCTGTTCCTCCGCCTCTCCCGAGCGGCGGATCGCCTCGGCCAGCGGGGTCAGCACCAGCTGTGCCAGCAGCACGCCGTAAAGCGTGGTCAGCACCGCCCCGGCCAGCGCGGCGTTCATGCCCTGCCCCGCGCCTGCGACATCCAGCTGCGATAGCGCCAGCAGCGTCCCGGCAAGGCCGAAGGCTGGCGCGTTTTCCGCCGCCATCGCCAGCGTCGCGGAGGCGCGGCGATTGTCGGCCATGCGGCGCGCGCGAAAGCGGGTCATCTGCTTATGGAACAGCGCGATATTGCGCGCGTCGATCATCGCCTTTGCTGCCATTCGGCTGGCGCGGTCGCGGAAATGATAGGGTTCGGTCCGTACCAGCCCGTCGATGCGCACGTCCTGCACCATGCGGGCGAGATCGCTGCGCAGCGCTTCCTCGTCGAACTCGCGCGAGGCAAGGTGGCGGATCGTCGCCCAGGTCGCGCGGCATTCGCCCAGCCCCGCGCGCAGCAGGGTCGCAAGCGCGGTGCCGCCCACGACGACGGCGGCGGAAGCGGGATCGATAAGCGCGCTGAAATCCATCGAATTTGCTGCTCCTTGCCCAGGCCATAACGTAGTCCATAACGGACGCGGCACCGGCGTTTTCAGGGGCGGCGCGCTATTGCCGCCCGTGCGGCAAGGTCTTGCCGCCCCGCTTGCCGCCAAACTTGCCGGACCGGCAGCGGCACCGGGGAAAAGCGCGGGTTCCGGCGCATTGCGGCCAGTTGGCACGGCTCTTGCTTTTACATTCGGTGAGACATTGTCGCAGCAAGGAAAGGCCGATCATGCCCGGCGATCTTTTTGGAATACACGGGGCCGCCCTGCAATTGCGTTCGCAGCGCATGGGCGTACTGACGTCGAACATCGCCAATGCCGGAACCCCCGGATACAAGGCGCGCGACATCGACGTCACCGCCGCGCTGTCGCGCATGCAGGGCGGCAGCGATGCCGACCAGGCTGCGCATGGCGCGACCCTGTTCCGCGTGCCGGTGATCGCCTCGCTCGACGGCAATACGGTGGAGCTGCAGAACGAGCAGATCGCCTTCAGCGAAAACGCCGTGGGCTATGCCGCCACGCTCGACCTGATCCGCGGACGGGTCGAGACGGTCACTCGCGCGATCCGGGGAGAGTGACGATGGCTGATCGGCCATTGAATGCTTTCTCGCTCGCGCAGCGCGGCATGTCGGCGCAGATGGTGCGCATGAACGCGGCGGCATCGAACCTGGCCAATGCCGGTTCGGTCGCCGCCAGCGAGGGCGAGGCATACCGCCCCGTGCGTGCCGTCTTCGCCGAGGATCTCGACCGCGCGAGCGGGCAATCGACCGTGCGCATCAGTTCGGTCGTGCGCGAGAATACCGCCCCCACCCGCCGCTACGAACCCGGCCACCCGCTGGCGGACGAGAACGGCGAGGTCTGGATCTCTCCCGTCGATGAGAATGCCGAGATGGTCGAGATGCTGGAAGCGTCGCGCCAGTACCAGAACATCGTCGAGGCCCTTTCCACCACCAAGCAGCTGATGCTCGACACGATGAGGCTCAAATGACGATTTCCCCCGTTAACCCAGCCGCGCCCGCCGCGGCGCCCAAGGCAGGCGGTTTCGCCGCGCTCGACCAGTCCGATTTCCTGAAGCTGATGACGGTGCAGATGCAGCACCAGGACCCGTTCGACCCGGTCGATAACAAGGAGATGCTGGCCCAGATGGCGCAGTTTTCGCAGCTGTCCGCCAGTTCCGAGACGACCAGCGTGCTCGAACAGATTTCCGCGAAACTCGACGCACTCGCGGCCGTAGCCGCCAGCAAGGAGTAATTTCCGATGTCCTTCTATACTTCGCTCAGCGGCCTGAAGAACGCCCAGACGGGGCTGAACGTGACCGCGCACAATATCGCCAATGCCGAGACGAGCGGCTTCAAGAAATCCTCCGCCCATTTCGCCGACCTGGTCGCGGGGTCCGCCAATGCCGACCCGCGCATGCTGATCGGGATCGGGTCGTCGGTGGATTCGATCACGCAGAACTTCGACGTCGGCCCGATCGAGCAGACCGGATCGTCGCTGGACCTGGCGATCACGGGCGACGGGTTCTTCTCCACCGTGTCGCTCGCCGACGGCAAGACGATGTACACGCGCAATGGCGGTTTGGGCATCGACGAGGCTGGCAACGTGCAGGACGGCGACGGGAACGTGCTGCAGGTCTTCGCGCCGGGCGCCGATCCCGCCGTCGATGCGCCAACCGGTGCGGTCGTCCCGCTGGTAAACGGCGCGGGCAGCGAGTTCGCGGGGATCACCGTAAATAGCGATGGGTCGATGATTGCGTCCTATGCCGATGGCAGCAGCGCGGCGCTGGGCACGGTGGCGATCGCCAATTTCACCACGCCGACGGGGCTGCGGCAGATGGGATCGTCCAACTGGACCGCCACCGGCATTTCGGGCGTCGCGACCTATGGCGCGCCCAATACGGGCCGCAGCGGCGGCATCATGTCGGGCGCGATCGAGCGGTCGAACGTCGACCTGTCGGAAGAGCTGGTCAGCCTGATCACCGCGCAGCGCTATTTCCAAGCGAATGCCAAGGCGATCGATACGGCGACGCAGATCAGCCAGACGATCATCAACCTGCGCACCTGATCATGGACCGGCTGATCTATTCCGCCGTGTCGGGCATGAGCGCGAGCATGGTGCGCCAGCGCGCCATCGCCAGCAACATGGCCAATGCGCAGACCACCGGCTTCAAGGCCGAGATCTTCGATTCCCGCCCCGTCACGCTGAAGGGCGGCCCGGTCGAGGTGCGCGCGCAGAACCGGACCGAGGTGCGCGGCGCGCAGATGGCGGACGGCGAGGTGAACGACACCGGCCGCCCGCTCGACATCGCGATGCAGGGCGATGTGCTGCTGGCGGTGCAGGCACCCAACGGCAGCGAGGCCTATACGCGGCGGGGCGACCTCTCGATCTCGCCCACCGGGGTCTTGCAGACGGGCGACGGCTTGCCGGTGATCGGCGATGCCGGGCCGGTGACGGTGCCGCTGGGCGGCGATGTCGCGATTGCGCCCGATGGCGCGGTCCTGCTGTCCTACCCCGCCGCGCCCGAAGCCGCGCCCGAACAAATCGGCCGGCTGAAGCTGGCGAGCGCCTTGGGCAGCGAGCTGGTGAAAGGCCTCGACGGCCAGTTCCGCGTGCGCGGCGGCGGGATACTGCCTGCCGACCTCGACGCGAAGCTGATCACCGGCGCGCTGGAGGGGTCGAATGTCGTGTCCAGCGAAGTGCTGGTCGAGATGATCGAGGCGCAGCGCCTGTTCGAAATCCGCACCAATGTCGTCTCCACCGCCCGCGATCTGGACGAGAACGCGGCGCGGCTGATGCGTCTTTCATAAGGGATATTTTCGATGCCCAGTTCAGCACTCCACGTCGCCCGCACGGGCCTCGAAGCTCAGGATGCGCGCATGCGTGTCATCGCCAACAACCTTGCCAATGTCGGCACCACCGGCTTCAAGCGCGACCGCGCCAATTTCGCGACCCTGGCCTATCAGGCCGCGCGCGTGGCCGGACAGCAGAGCAGCAACCAGACCGAATATGCCGAGGGGCTGAACCTGGGCACCGGTGTGCAGATCCAGTCGACAAGCCGGATCGTCACGCAGGGCACGCTGACCGCCACCGGCAATGCGCTGGACCTGGCACTGGACGGCGACGGCTATTTCCAGGTCGAGATGCCGAACGGGCAGATGGGCTATACCCGGGCGGGTAATTTCACCCGTTCGTCCGACGGGCTGCTGGTGACGTCGCAGGGCTATGCCGTGCAGCCGCAGATCACCATTCCAGAGGGCATGACGTCGCTGACCATCAGC
>JAPYSD010000527.1 GCA_029936705.1 Croceicoccus sp.
GATATGCGGCGTCTTCCAGCGCGGGTGGATCGTGGCGAGCCGTTCGGGCAGCAGCCCGTCGCGCGCCATCACGAAGAAGATGCGCGTCTGGCCGTAGAGCATCATCAGGATGACCGAGGGAAGAGCGAGGTTGGCCGCAATGCCCACCAGATTGCCCGCCCAGCCATAGTTGATCGCGCGCAGCACATGGGCCAGCGCCTCGTCCGAACAGACCAGCGGTTCGGCGCCCTGCGCCGCGAGCGCCGCGCATTCGCGTGCGAATTCCGCCGATCCGGGCTGCACGCCCAGCGAGGTCGGCTGCGCACCGATGGTGCCGATCGCGCCCGCGGTCACCAGCAGGTAGAACAGCGTACACACGACCAGGCTGCCGATCAGGCCGATCGGTACGTTGCGCTGGGGATCGCGCGTTTCCTCGGCCGCGGTGGAGACCGCGTCGAAGCCGACATAGGCGAAGAAGATCGACGCCGCCGCGCCGACGATGCCCAGCCCGCTGGTGCCTTCGGGGCCGAACCAGCCGTTCGGGGCGAAGGGGACGAAATTGCTGCTTTCCATCGCGGGCACGGTCAGCGCGATGAACAGGGTCAGCGCCGCGATCTTGATGGCGACCAGCACCGCGTTGAACGTGGCGCTTTCCTTGGTGCCCACCACCAGCAGCGCGGTGACCGCCAGCGCGACGCCGATCGCGGGCAGGTTGATCAGGCCGTGGCTGAAATCCACGCCCGACAGCGACCACGCCGGTCCCGCGGACAGCGCCGCAGGCAGGGCAAGGCCCGTCGAACTTTCGATCAGCCCCATGAAATAGCCCGACCAGCCGACGCACACCGCCGCTGCCGCGACGGCATATTCCAGGATCAGCGCCCAGCCGACCATCCAGGCCAGCAATTCGCCGACCACCGCGTAGGAATAGGTATAGGCGGACCCCGACACCGGCACCATCGAGGCCAGTTCGGAATAGCACAGCGCCGCGACCGCGCAAACTCCGCCCGCGATCACGAAGCTCCAGATCATGCCCGGCCCCGCCTTTTGCGCGGCGGCGGCGGTCAGGACGAAGATGCCCGTGCCGATGATGGCGCCGATGCCCAGCAGCATCAGCTGGATCGGGCCAAGCGAACGGGGAAGAGCGTTTTTCTCTGCCGTCGCGAGGATGGCGTCGAGCGGTTTGATCCTGCTTTGCATCAAGGGCCGTCTTTCGAAATCTGTCGCGGGTCCGGATTGCGCGTGCCGCCGCGGGCAGGGACATCGTCCCGCCGCCCGGCATGCCGATCAATGCTGTTCATCGCGAATTCTGGGTGATTGGCACGATAACTTCGCCTAGGGAAAACAGGCTATGAAGCCGCCGCCCGACAGGTATCCGGCACGTGCTGAAGGCGATTTACGACAGATTCGTAGCGCTCGCCATCGAAATTTTGCGCAGGCGATGCAAAACGCGCGGGGGCTGGATCAGCTTTCGTCCGGCGGGGCGGGCTGGACCGTGTCGTCCGTAGCGCTGGCGGCATTTGCGGCGGCGGGCGTGGGATTGGTCGGGACTGCAAAGCCCCTGCCGACGTGCAGGCGGTGCTTCACGATGACATATTCGCCCTTGTCGGTGTCGAAGAACGCGTATTGCACCTCGGGCCGCTCGCTTTCGGCGCGGCGCGACATGTCCTCGCCGACATCGGGGTGGCAGGCGCGGCGCTGGTCGCTGGCGTACCAGGCGTCCAGCATGGCCTGCTCCTTGGACCGCACCTCTTCCTCGTAAAAGTTCTGCTTGGGCTGTTCGCCATTGGCATAGCTTGCCACCGCGCTGGTTGCGTAATCGCCGATGTTCAGCCCGGCCGCATATTGCGCGACATGGGCCAGTTCGTGAAAGAACAGCCGTTCGTTCAGCTGGTTGAGGTTCGACGGATCGCGCGGGACGGCGATATAGATGTCGTTCTGCCGGGTGATGCCCAGCACGCCGCGGGCAAAGGCGACCTCGTTGATGATGTCGTCGTTGCGGAATTCGGGATGGAACCGGACGCTGGCCCAGTCGGCCTTGCCGATCAGCGGCTCCTGTTCCTGCAGGAAAGAGATGACGCACGGGTGCAGCGGGGTGCCGTCGCGCCGCAGTCCGGCGACGTCGACCGGGCGCAGCCCTTCTGCGGGCATGGCGTCATATGCGAGCACGGCGTTCTTGGCGGCAGGGGCGATCCTGGGCGTGCCGATGGTTTCCAGCACCCAGAAAGCGCCTGCCGCACCGCCCAGCGCGCCGCCCAGCAATCCGATGATGCCGGCACCGGCGATCGCGAATGCCACCGTCCGGCGCGGTCGTCTGCGCTGCGAGCCGCCTGCGGCCATGCTGTTCGCACCTCCCTCTCAGAGGGCGAAATGGACGTTTGCGGGCGTTCGACCTCAGGTTGGAAAAGCCCGCATCCGTCCGGTTTCGCGGTTTATCCGTCCATCATGGGGACCATAGCGCAAACCGGCTTGCAATGGGCTTAATTCTTGTGCCCGATTGAGGGCCGCTTTCGGCCATGCTTCAGCCGCAATGGGGCACGATTCCGCCATTTTCGGCGCGTCGAGAGGGTGGCCGCGTGCCCGCTTTCGGGATCAGCGCCGGACGTCGCCCGCTGCCGGGTCGAAGGCTTGCAGATCCTCCTTGGTCACCAGCACCATGTCGCCCGGGATGCCGTGCTTCATCGCGGCGAGGGCGAGGCCCGATTTGGCCATGTCCTGCGCGGAACCGCCCGCCAGCCAGCTATGCAGCATGCCCGCTGCATAGG
>JAPYSD010000528.1 GCA_029936705.1 Croceicoccus sp.
CCATAACGACGGCCGTCGTTGTTGCGCCAGCGATCGTTGTCGTTCCTGCGGTCGCGATAGCGATCCCGGTCGCGGTCATGGTTCCGGTCGCGGTTGCGATCCCAGTTCCGGTCACCGTCGCGCCGCCCGTCGCGGTCGCGGTCCCAGCGCCGGTCGCCGTCGCGGCGTCCATCGCCGTTCCTGTCGCCGCCGCGCCAGCCGTTACGGTCGCCGTCCCGGCCGCGTTCGCCGCGATTGCGGTCGCCATAGCTGCGATTGCGGTTGGGATCGGCGTATGACCGGTTCCGACCGTCGCTGGCGATGACCGGACGCGTTTCGGGACGATTGCCGACCTGGTCGGGGCGTCCGCCATTGCCGCGTTCCGACCGCATGGTCGGCCGCGTCATGGGACGCTCCGGCGCATTTCGCACGGTCCGCTGCGGTTCCGCGCGTTCGGCACGCCGCATCTGCGGGCGAGCTTCGCTCCGCTGGCGGGACGAGGAACGGGACGATGATTGCTGGCGGCTCGACGACTGCCGGTTGCCGGCATTCTGACGTGCGCGGTTCCATGGACCGTCCGGTGCCTGCGCATCGGCCAGTGCATTCACCGGCGTCAGCGGCATCGCGGACTGGATGGCCGCCTGCTGTGCGATCCTTGCTTCTGCTGCCTGCGCAACCGGCGCGCCGGCGAGCATGGTGGTAGCCAGCGCCAGACCGGTCAGGCTCTTGAAGCGCTCAACCCCTATCATGGCATTCTCCGAATTATGAACCCGAGAGGGTATCCAAAGGACCTCGCGGCGTTTTCCGATGGTGTCCTTCTAGCGGTATCCGTCTGTCGCAAGTCTGAACCGGTTCGCGGACGTTCATTCAGGAATGGTTTTTTCTGAACGCGCATTTTGGTCGGGTCTGAAGGGTGGACGACTCAGTGCCAAGGTCATAGGTGCCTTGCATGTTACGCAACCGGCCATCCGGGCGTCTCCTGCCGGAACACCTGTCCGAAGTTCTGATCAGCCGCCGCGAATGGGGCCGGCGGGTGGCGACGCTGATCGGCGCGGTGATGGTGGGCGTCATCGCCATCCTCTTCGCGCAGGCCGCTGATCTGGCGCATCTGCTTTTCATGAAGATCAGGGGCGTCAATCCGCTGATCCCGCTGGTGCTGACCCCGGCGATCTTCGTGGGCATCACGATGGTGCAGACGCGGCTTGCCCCCGAGGCGCGCGGATCAGGCATTCCGCAGGTCATCGCTGCCAGTCGGCAGCCGCGCGGACGGGCGGCACGCAAGCTGGTGTCGATGCGCTCGGCGCTGAGCAAGATCGTGCTGACGCTGGGCGCGCTGGCAGGCGGCGGCGCCGTGGGCCGCGAGGGACCGACTGTGCAGCTTGGCGCGGCAATCATGGTGGCGGTGCACCGCATCTTGCGCGTGCCGATGACGCCGGGCGTGCTGATCGCGGGCGGCGCGGCGGGTGTCGCGGCGGCCTTCAACACGCCGCTGGCGGGTATCGCCTTTGCGATCGAGGAACTGGCCGTCGCATACGAACAGCGCGTGGCCGTGCTGGTGATGGGCGCCGTGATGATCGCGGGCCTCACTTCGCAGGGGCTGGCTGGCAATTACGTCTATTTCGGGCAGATGGGCGGCGGGCTGTCAATCGGCACCGTACTGGTCGCCGCGCCCATGGCGGGGATCGTGGGCGGCGTCTTGGGCGGACTATTCACCCGCGCGATGCTGGCGCTGCGGGGGCCCGGTTCGGCGCTGGCGGCAAAGCTCAAGGCGCGGCCGCTGCTGACCGCGCTGGTCTGCGGGATCATCGTCGCGCTGCTGGGACTGGCCAGCGGCGGATTGACCGCCGGCACCGGCTATGAACCGACGCGCGCCATGCTGGAAGGCGGGGGCGGCTATTGGTGGTACGGCCCTGCCAAGTTCGCGGCGACGCTGGCCACTAGCGCCAGCGGAATCGCGGGCGGCATCTTTGCCCCGTCGCTGGCAGTGGGCGCGGGCTTTGGCGAGCTGATGGCCCCGCTGTTCCCGACCGAGCGGGCCGGGCTGATCGTGCTGCTGGGCATGGCGGGATATTTCACCGGCGTCGTTCGCGCACCGCTGACCGCGGTCATCATCCTGAGCGAAGCGACCGGCAGCAGCCATGCGATCCTGCCGCTGTTCGCGACCGCGCTGATGGGCGACTGGGCCGGGTCCATGGTGTGCCGCAAGCGGCTCTATCACGAACTTGCGCGCGACTTTCTGCCGCGCTCCGTCCTGTCGAAGGCCGAGGGCAAGCGAAAGCGGGGCGAACCGGCGGCCTAGCGCCTCTCGAAGCTGGCGAAGCCCTGGGGTTCGGCGGCTTCGCGCTCGATCCGCTCCACGCGGGCGCGGGGCGGGCCGTCCTGCATCGCGGACACCATGCTGTCGATGGCGGCGGTCTCACCCTCCAGCCATGCCTCGACCGTGTCGTCGGGCAGGTTGCGGACCCAGCCTGTCAAGCCGAAATCGCGCGCGGTGGAAACGGTCCAGTCGCGATAGAACACGCCCTGGACCCTTCCGTGGAGGATGAGACGAACCGCCGCCAAGCCTGCCTCAGCGGGTCAGCTTCTTGTATTGCAGCTTGGTCGGACGGTCGGCCGCATCGCCCAGACGGCGGCGCTTGTCCTCCTCATAGGCCTCGAAGTTGCCCTCGAACCATTCCACGTGGGAATTGCCCTCGAACGCGAGGATGTGGGTGGCCAGTCGGTCGAGGAAGAAGCGGTCGTGCGAGATGACCA
>JAPYSD010000529.1 GCA_029936705.1 Croceicoccus sp.
GACGTAGATCGTCGGCGTGCCCTCGTAGTTGTATCGGGCTTTTGCGCTGCTCGTGATCTTTGCGGTCTGAGCGAGGTTCTGCGGCGTGAAGCATTTTGCAAGTTCACCCTTCTTGAAACCGAAGTCCGCTTCGCGCGCGATGAACCAGCTCCGCGCCTTTTCCTGGTCCATTCTGCTGATCATGCTGAAGCTGGCGTATATGCGCTTCATGCGCCGAAGGTACTGTCCGTCAGACCCGCAGCGCATCACTGCGGTGGCGGTTGTGTCGATCGGCAGGTTGGAGACGGGGATGATCTCGATAGCATAGCCGCGCCTGACGAGGTCGGCAGCACGCGAGGGAAAGAGCTCGCTGTCCAGGGCGCGGCAGAAGACGCAGCTAAGCGACAGGATCACCGTCACTGTTTTCTTGCTGCCCTCGCCCATGACGACATCGCCGATCCGATTGGAGGATGGTGCAGCGTTCGCGGCAGCGGTGAATGAAAGGGCGCTGAGCGACAAGACGCTGAGCGCGGCGAGGAGATGGCGGGGCATCTGCATTGATCTTTCTGTCCTGAAGAAAAGGGAGCCGGGCATCGAAGCCGAGGTATTGGATTGCGCGGCTTAGGCCGGGCAGCGAACCTGCGATGTTTGATCGCAACCGCGGAAAAGGATTGGCGGCTGGTATGGATCGAGGCGGTTTCTTCCTCGTGCCATCGGGTGTGTAGGAGATCCGTTTTTGGTCATTCCCCAGCACCATATCTCGGGAGATGGTTGGCGCGCGTTCAGGATCTCGGTGAGCACACGCCCTGTCCAGTCCGGGTCCCAGGCAATGTTCCCGTAGCAGGCGAAGACGGTATCTGCCGAGCGCGCGAGTGTAACGATTTTCGTGAGATTTTCCGCCATCTCCCGATGATCTCGGCCGGCAGGGTCTTTGATCGCGGCTTGTGTTCGCTCCCGGCAGTCCTCCGGGCTCGAGGTGACAAACGGGTAGAGATTGCAGGCGTCGTATCCGCCATAACCATGGTGCTGAAACCAGCGGTTCCACCATCGTGTCGTCGGGTCTTCGGCGTCGGCACCGGCATTCGAAGGATTGCAGCCGAGAACGAGGGCGCGGGGCCCTTGCCGCCAGTCGCGGGACAAGCTGCGCCTGATAGCAATGTCGGGGAAATGGGCCGAGCGGCGGATTTCCATCTGTCCGATTGAATTGGACTGGATCGACGGCATAATTGCCTTGCTCCGGTAGTGAGGTTGAGGCTGCTCGAGAAGGCTGCGATGGCTTCCCGATCGGTCAGTTGAAGGTTTCGACCGCCGTGATACTCCTGACCCCGTTGTGGTCCCTGTTGATCTGGATGACGGTGAAGCGCTTCTTCATTTCGGCGATGACGCGCTGTTCATCCACATTGGGATGCTTGTGGCGCATGCGTTCGACGAAGGCCTTCAGTGCCTGATCCGGATCTTCAGCGTGAATGGTGGTCATCATCGACCCATGTCCTGAGCCCGTAAGCTCCCAGATGGTGCCAGCGTTGTTCGTCGAAACCTCCCCGCAAAGGATGATGTCGGGGGTCATGCGCGTGAGCAGGTCGATCGCCTTGGCATCGTTGAACTTGTTCGTGCTTTCGGTTCGCGAGAGCACGATATGAAACCGGTTGAGATGAGGAACGACCAGTTCGCGCGTATCCTCGATCGTCGCGATGCGCAGCTTCGGATCGAGCTCCTGGATGATCCGATTGAGAAGCGTTGTCTTACCCGTAGAGGTCGCACCGGACACGATGAGGTGGGAACCGCCATCGACAGCGGCCTTTAGCTTGCTGAGGCTGTCCGGCGTCTTGAGTGCGGCTTCCTTGAACTTGGGCGGGGCCTTGACGTTGACGCCCGCGGTCAGTCCGTAATGAGAGTATTCGATGGTGCTATCGCCGCGGGGCGCCTGGCGAATGGCCATGACGCAGCCGCCTTGCGAGGTCACTTCGTCATAGACGATGTTCCCGTACATCGCCGCTGTGAAACGGTGTCCGCCGGGGAGAGCCGCATAGACGGCCGGTGTCTTCTCCTCACCCTTGCCGAACGGGATGCCGTTGGCGTTGGCGATCATCTTGCAGATCTTTTCGAGGTAATTGAAAGTCAGGTTCGGATCGGCGAGATGATTCCAGATGTCCTCCCCCTTCTTGGGGCGCCTGCGGCGGAGCCAGATTTCACCTGGCTTGTTGATGCAGATTTCCTCGACGTCGGGATGGGTGAAATAACCCCGCAGCCTGTTCAGGATCGAATTGATGATCGCGTGGCTATCGTCGACTTCCTTGACGCTGTCAGGAAGTTCGCTGGGCTTTGGCCCGGCAAAGATATCGTCGATTACATCCATGTTCAGTCCTGCCATGGGTTAGCGGAAGGGGCGAGAGGCCGCGCAGGGGCGGAAGGAGTGTCCTGGGGGCGAAGCGGTGCCTGCGAAGGCGCTGGCGCGGTCATGCCGGGGGCAATGTAATTTCCGTTCTCGTCGATCTGTCCGACCGGATAATTGCCTTCGGCTATCGAGCCCTCCGAGCCATCGCCCATGCCGCCATCAGGAACAGAGGTTCCATAGCTGCCGGAAGCTACAGGCACGGCGGGCATTTCGAACCTTGGCCGGTTGGCCGACACATTCTCCCTGTTTCTGTTCGCTTGCTCCTGCGTGTCCCGCTCTCCGATTGGCTTCAGCCTGAGATCGCCGATAGCCCAGACGGTAATGCGTGTGCCGGCGGGGACCGTAGTCTGTGCAGGCGT
>JAPYSD010000030.1:0-2319 GCA_029936705.1 Croceicoccus sp.
GGGCGCCACTTCCTCTGCCGCCGGTTCGGGGGCCGGTTCCCCTTCCGCCTGTTGCTGCGGGCCTGTCGGGGCCGCCTGCGCCGCGCTGACGCGGATCGGCATCGTGCGAAAGCGGCTGCCGGTGGCGGCGCGCAGCGCATTGGCAATGGCGGGCGGCGCAGCGACCACGCCAATCTCGCCCGGGTCGAAGGGCGGCGCGTTGTTGTCGGCAAAGGCCACGCTGATCTCGGGCATGCGCGACAGCTGCGGCAGGTTCAGCGCGCCCAGCGTGCGTTCGCGCGGCAGGCCGCCGTCGAAGCCGACCGCCATGCCCAGCGCCAGCGCCATGCCATAGAGCAGCCCGCCCTCGACCTGCTGGAGCGCGAGGTCGTAATCGATGATGCGCCCGATATCGACAAAGGCGGACAGGCTGGACACCTGGGGCCCGCCCGAATTGCCACTGGCGCCGCTTTCGCTGGAACCCAGCCGCGCATTGGCGATCACCGCGATATAGCCGCCGCCGTCGGGCCGCCCGGCGGGATCGGCCATCTGCCAGCAGGCCAGCCCCTCGCTGCTGCCGTCGCCGCCGCCGTCCCACCCGGCAAGCTGCGCCGCGCCCTGCAGGCAGGCGAACAGGCGGGGGTTATCGCCCAGCATCGCGACGCGGAACGACAGCGGCTCCTCGCCATTGGCGCGGGCGACCTCGTCCACGAAGCTCTCGGTCGCGAAGCAGGGGTGGATCTCGCCATTGCCGCGCAGGCGGCCCACGGGGATCCCGATATCGGCGGGCACGCAATCGACCAGCAGTTCGGGGATCGCATAGGGCGGCGCATGGCCCATCAGCACGGGCGGATCGACCGTGCCGGATGCTGCGTCCATCGCGGCCTCGGGGTCCATCCCCTCGTCCAGCCGTGCGTGCATCTGGCGCGCGGCGGCGGGCGTGGCGATCCGGGTGTGCCAGGCGCGGATCGTGCCCTGCTGGCCCACCAGCGCGCGGCAATCGATGCGCGCGGGCGGCAGCGGCAGCGCGCGCAGATGCTCCTGCCAGCGCGAATAGGTCAGCTGCACCGGGCGGCCGATGGCATAGGCGATGGCGGCAACCTCGCGGGCGATGGCGACTTCCAGCCGCGCGTCGAAACTGCCGCCCGCGCCGACGGGCAGCACCACGACGTCGCTTTCCGGAATGCCCAGCCCCCTGGCGGCGGCGCGGCGGGCCGCGCCCGGCGCCTGCGTCGCGATCCACAGCGACAGCCGCCCGTCCACGAAGCGCGCGGTCGCGCTCGCAGTCTCGATCGTGCCGTGCATCTGCGGGGCGAAGCTGTAGGCCGCCTCGGTCACGCCCATGCCCTGCAGCGCGGGCAGCGGGTCGGCCTGCTGGTGGATCACCTCGGGCGAACCCTCGGCCAGGGCGAGGTCGAGCGCGCCGTCGATGCGCGTGTCGTCGGCCAGCGCGCGTCCGGGGCGGAAGCGCGGCTTCATCAGCCGCAGCGCCTTTTCCGCCGCCCACTGGCTGGCCGCGACGCAGGCGAACCATCCCGGCCCCTCGACCCGGCCGAGATAGCCGATCACGCGCCGGCCCGCGTCGGCGTCGAAACCGTCCACCTCGCTATCGGCCAGCGGGCCGTGCGCGATGGCGGCAAAGACCAGGTCGGGGATGCGGATGTCGGCGGCAAAGGGATAGCTGCCGTCGACCTTGGACGGCGCGTCGAGCCTGCCGAAATAGCCCGCGTCGCCCGGCGCGGCATTGCCGGTGAGGCCCGAGCCGGTCAGTTCCGGCATGGTCGCGCTGGCGGGATCGGGGCGCAGCGGCACCGGGTCGGGCAGCGTCAGCTCCGCCGCCTCGTCCACCAGCTCGCCAAAGCGCAGGCTCTTGTCCTCGTGGCGGATGAAGCCCGCCTCGGCGGTGCATTCCTCGAAATTCACGTCCCAGCGGTCGGCGGCGGCCATTGCCAGCAGGGTGCGGACCGCAGCGGCGGCCTCGCGCAATTTCATCTCGTATGCCGCGATGCCGGTGCCCTCGGCGGTGGCCATCAGGCGCTCGGTCTCGGCATGACGCTCGACCAGGTAGTCGTCCGGCTCGTCGGCGAGGCCCAGCCAGTTCGCCGACCAGAGCCCGGCCCAGCGTGCGGCCAGCACCGGATCGGCATAGGCGGCGCTGATCGCGGCGGGTTCCACCGCGACCTGCCGCCAGTCCGCGCCCAGTTCCTGCGCGGCGATGCGCGGGAACAGCGTGGTCGATCCCTGCCCCATTTCCAGTTCGGGCACCGCCACGGTGACGACGCCGTCGCGCCCGACCTTGATCCAGGCGTTGAACGCGTGCTCCGCCTCGCCCGCCGCGAG
>JAPYSD010000030.1:2419-15776 GCA_029936705.1 Croceicoccus sp.
CGCGCCCGACCTTGATCCAGGCGTTGAACGCGTGCTCCGCCTCGCCCGCCGCGAGCGGGACGGGATAGTCGCGCGGCAACAGCGCCCAGATCGCGACGATCCCGCCGCCCGCCGCGCCCGCGATCATCAGGTTGCGGCGGGTGAAGCGCGCACCGGCAGGGCCTTTGGGGGCGGGGGATTGGGGGCCGGGAGATTGCGGGCCTGAAGATTGGGGGCCTGAAGATTGCGGGCCTGAAGATTGCGGGGCACGCTCGGGCGCCTTGCGGGGATCGTCGCTCACTGCGCGCTCTCCAGCAGCCGGTCGGCCAGCGCGGCAAAGGCATCGGCGATCGCGCCCTCGCCCGCCGCGGGGGGCTGGCCCGCGTCGCTGGCGGTGCGGATGTCGATGGCCAGCGGGATGCGGCCCAGGAACGGATAGCCCAGACGCTGCGCCTCCGCCTCGGCGCCGCCGGTGCCGAACGGGTCGCTTGCCTCGCCGCAATGGGGGCAGACATAGCCTGCCATGTTCTCGACCACGCCCAGCACGGGCACGTCGGCCTTTTCGAAGAAGGCGATGGCGCGCGTCGCGTCGATCAGCGCCAGGTCCTGCGGAGTGGAAACGATCACCGCGCCCGCGGGCTTGAACTTCTGGATCATGGTCAGCTGCACGTCGCCGGTGCCCGGCGGCAGGTCGATCACCAGATCGTCGATGTCGCCCCAGTCGGCTTCCATCAGCTGCGTCAGCGCGCCTGCCGCCATCGGGCCGCGCCATGCGATCGCCTTGCCGGGTTCGACCAGCTGGCCCATCGACAGCATGGTGACGCCGTAATCGGTCTGCACCGGGATCAGCTGCTTCTCCCGCGCCTTGGGGCTGATCCCCTCGGCCTTCAGCAGGCGGGGCTGCGAGGGGCCGTAGATGTCGGCGTCGACCAGCCCGACCCGGCGGCTCTTGCGCGCCAGCGCGACCGCCAGGTTGGCCGACAGCGTCGACTTGCCCACGCCGCCCTTGCCCGACCCGACCGCGATCAGGCGCGGGCCCTTGCGGGGCGATGCGGGCGCGGCTGCCCCGGCACCGCGTTCCGCCATGTGGGCGACGCGGATCTCGCCCGGATGAATCTCTGCCAGCGCGGTGCGCACGGCGCGTTCCAGCTGTTCACGCGCGGGGGCGTCCATGCCGCCCGTTTCCAGCACCAGCGTGACCGCGCCCGCCGCGCCGACACGCGCGCCTGCCAGCCGGTCGCCGGCAATCGGGGCAAGGCGGGAGCGGATCGCGGCTTCGGTCAGGGGGGTATTGTCGGCCATGGCGCATGCACTGGCAGCTTGATGCGCAAAATCCAATGCCACAAAAACGATTTCGACCATCGCTTTCGCCGCAAGCGCGCGCTGGCGGCGGTTTTTGAACGGTGCCCCTGTTTTTATCGCCCCGCATACCTATAAGGAGAGGCATGAGAACGATGGGCGGGTCCGTGAAGGACGCAATACTGGGAATGGTCGGGCGCAACCCCTGGGGCTCGTCCGGCAGCGGACAGGACGACGAGGCGCCGGGCGACGGACCGTCCGCGGGCGACGCGTCCCCTCCCTCCGGTGAGGAGAAGCCGTCCCGGACCAAGCCGAAGAATCCATGGCTGCCCGATGGCAATGCCGGGTCCACCGGCGGCCCGCGCCGCGCCGCCAACATCGAGGACCTGTTCGGCCGACGCGGCCAGCGCGGTCCCGGCGGCGGCCCCACGGGCGGCGGCGGCGGGAACTTCCCGCGCATGCCGCAGGCCCCCGGCGGCAAGAGCTGGGTGCCGCTGGTCGTGGTCGCGGTCATCGCGTTCTGGATCCTGCTGACCAGCTTCCACATGATCGGTCCCAAGGAACAGGGCATCGTCACGACGCTTGGCAAGTACGAGCGGACGCTGCGCCCCGGCGTGTCCTTCACCCTGCCCTGGCCGATCCAGCAGGTGGAGGTCGAGGACGTGACCTCGATCCGCCGCGACACCATTCCGGAGGGCGAGGGCGAGAAGCTGATGCTGACTGGCGACCAGAACCTGGTCGACCTGTCGTATCTGATCCGCTGGAACATCAAGGACCTGAAGCTCTATACCTTCCAGCTGGCCGAGCCGGACGAGACGGTGAAGGAAGTGGCCGAGGCCGCGATGCGCGCCGCCGTCGCCGAGGTGACGCTGGACGAGGCGCTGTCGGGCGCCGGCCGCGCCGAGATCGAGCGCAGCGTCGCCGCGAACATGCAGGCGCTGCTCGATGCCTATCGCGCGGGCGTCACCATCCAGGGCGTCGAGATCAAGAAGGCCGACCCGCCGACGCAGGTCATCGACGCGTTCCGCGAGGTGCTTGCCGCGCAGCAGGACGCGCAGTCCGACATCAACCGCGCGCGCGCCTGGGCCGAACAGGTCACCGCCCGCGCCGAGGGTGAGGCGCAGGAGTTCGACGAGGTGTACCAGCAGTACCGCCTGGCGCCCGAGGTGACTCGCCGCCGCATGTATTACGAAACGATGGAGCGCGTATTGCGCCAGACCGACAGCACCGTGGTCGAAACCGACGGCGTCGTGCCCTACCTGCCCCTGCCCGAGACCCGGCGGAGCAGCACGCCCACTCCCCCCGCCCAGCAGGAGAACAACTGATGGAACGGATCTGGGAACGCTGGAAGCTGTGGATCATCGGCGCGGGCATCGCGCTGGTCGCCGTGCTCTCCTCCTTCATCGTGGTGCCGGAAACCATGCAGGCGGTGATCGTGCGCACGGGTGAACCCGACCGCGTCGCCAACCGCTATCGCCCCAATGCCGATTTCGGCAACACGGGTGCGGGCATCGTCTTCCGCATCCCCATCCTGGAACGCGCGGTGTGGGTGTCGAAGCAGGTGCTCGACGTCGACATGCAGCGCCAGGAAGTGCTCAGCCGCGACCAGCGCCGCCTGGAAGTGGACGCCTATGCGCGCTTCCGCATCATCGACCCCGTGCTGATGGTCGAGACCGCGGGAAGCACCGAGCGCGTGGCCGAAGCGCTGCAGCCGATCCTGAACTCCGTGCTGCGCCAGCGGCTGGGCACGCGCAGTTTCCAGGCATTGCTGACCGCCGAACGCAGCGCATCGATGGAGGAGATCCGCGAGGGCCTCGACCGCGAGGCGCGCGAATATGGCGCGCAGGTAATCGACGTCAGGATCAAGCGCGCCGACCTGCCCGCGGGCCGTCCGCTGGAAACCGCCTTCACCCGCATGGAAACCGCCCGCAAGCAGGAATCGGACACGATCCGCGCGCAGGGGTCCAAGCAGGCACAGATCATCCGGGGCGAGGCGCAGGCCACTGCGTCGGCGACCTATGCCGAGGCGTTCAACCAGGACCCTGAGTTCTACGACTTCTACCGCGCGATGCAGAGCTATGACGCGGTGTTCGCGGACAGCGGTGCGAACAGCGAAAGCTCGATCATCCTGTCGCCGGACAACGAATATCTGCGCCAGTTCCAGGGTCGGCGTTGATCGCGCGAGTGTACCGTTTGGTCGCGGATCGTATCAGCGGCCCGATATTCAATCCGCGTTCAGGCCTTTTGTCGTGAATGGTCACGGTCGATGGACAATCGTTCGATTGACCCCATATCGATCCTGATACCGCCAGAAGAATTCATGAAACCAGAACTCAAGAGGACCAAAACCGTGCGTTACGCCTATTCGGTCACTGCCGCGCTGCTTGCTGGCGGCGCAGCCCTGTCCTTTGCCACCGGCTTTCCCGCAGGCGCGCAGGTCGCGCAGAACGACGACGCGTCGATCAACCGCGTCGTACCGCGTTCGGGCGCACCCGCCAGCTTCGCCGACCTGACCGCGCAGCTGCAGCCGGCGGTCGTCAACATCTCGACCCGCCAGCGCGTGCAGGTGGCCAACAACCCGTTCGCGGGCACCCCGTTCGAGGGGCTGTTCGGCGGCGGGCAGAGCCAGACGCGCGAGGCGCAGTCGCTGGGTTCGGGCTTCATCATCAGTGCTGACGGATATGTGGTGACGAACAACCACGTCATTTCCGTGCAGGGCAATGGCGAGCTGGAATCGATCACCGTCACCATGCCCGACGGCGAGGAATACGAGGCCGAGCTGATCGGCAAGGATCCCGAATCCGACCTGGCCGTGCTGAAGATCCAGAGCGACCGGGACTTCCCCTTCGTCGAGTTCGGCCGGTCGAGCGACGCACGCGTGGGCGACTGGATCATCGCCATCGGCAACCCGTTCGGCCTGGGCGGAACGGTGACCAGCGGCATCATTTCCGCCGTGTTCCGCAACACCAATTCGGGCGGCATCTACGACCGCTATCTGCAGACCGATGCCGCCATCAACCGCGGCAATTCGGGCGGCCCCATGTTCGACATGCAGGGTAATGTGATCGGCATCAACAATGCCATCTTTTCGCCCACCGGCGGAAGCGTGGGCATCGGCTTTGCCATTCCCGCCGACACCGCGGCCCCGATCGTCGAGAAGCTGATCGCGGGCCAGTCGATCGATCGCGGCTATCTGGGCATCCAGATCAACCCGGTCACCGACGATCTCGCGTCCTCGCTGGGCTTGCCGCGCAATCGCGGCGAGTTCGTGCAGTCGGTCGTGCCTGGCGGCGCGGCGGACCAGGCCGGGCTGAAGCCGGGCGACGTGGTGGTCAAGGTCGCGGGCAAGGAGATCACGCCCGACCAGACGCTGAGCTACACGGTCGCCAATATCGAACCCGGCACGCGCGTTCCGATCGAGATCATCCGCAACGGCCAGCGCCGCAACCTGACCGCGACGGTCGGCCTGCGCCCCAGCCAGGAAGAGCTGGCGAACAGCTTCGCCAACCCGGATGACGAGGAAGACGACGGCTTCGCCAACCCCGGCACCGGCGGCGAGCAGGAATATATCGCCGACAAGCTGGGCGTTTCGGCCATCCCGCTGACGCCGGAGATCCGCCGCCAGCTGGGTGTCGGCAGCGACACCCAAGGCATGGTGATTGCCGCCGTCGACGGCACCTCGGACGCCGGGCAGAAGGGCCTGCGCCGGGGCGACATCATCCTGTCGGCCAATTACCAGGACGTCAGCAGCGTGGCGGAGCTGGAAAGCGCGGTCCGTGCGGCCGAGCGCGACAACCGCGAGGCGGTGCTGCTGCGCGTGCAGCGGCGCGGCCAGCCGGCGATCTACCTGCCGATCCGCCTGTCGCGCGACTGATCGTCGCGGCAGCGCGCTAAACGAAAGGGCCGCTCCCGTCGCCGGGGGCGGCCCTTTTCTGTTGTGGCTTATTGAACTGGCCGGGCGATCAGGGCTGGTACTGATCCTCGACCCGTTTGAACTCGATCACCTTGGGCTGAGCCTGCCGCACCGGCTCCATCCGCTGAGCGCTGCCCTGTTGCTGGCCCTGCTGCTGGCGCTGGCCCTGTGGGCGCGATCCCTGCTGCTGGCTGCCCGGCGGCGGGTCGCGGCGCAGCTGCGTCTCCTGCCGCCCGGTCGCACGGTCGAGGAAATCCTGGTCGATCCCGCGCGGCTGTTCGGGCGCGCGTTCCGACGGGGGCGCGCTGCCATAGCCGTCGGGTGAGGCGCCATCGTCGTAGTAGTCGTCGCGGTAGCCATCGGGACCATAGCCATACCCGTCCCCGCCCCGGTCGCCGGGCCGCATGCCATTGTCGGGCGGCGCGCGATAATCGCGGCCATAGGGGTCGATCGGATTGCCGTCCTCGTCGAATAAGTAATAGTCGCCGCCCTCGCCGCCGAACCATGCCTCGTCATCGGGCTCCAGCTGCCAGTCGGGCAGGGTAAGCTCGGTGGTGAATTCCTCGACCGGGCGCTTGTCCGTGGCGATCCGCATATATGCCGCCCAGGCGCGCGCGGGCGCGGAACCGCCCGCCAGCCCGGCAACGCGCGCATTGTCGTCGCGGCCCATCCACACGCCGGTGGTGATGCCGCTGGAAAAGCCCATGAACCAGCCGTCCTTGTTCGAACTGGTCGTGCCGGTCTTGCCCGCCGCGGGCCGCCCGATCTGCGCCGCGCGGCCGGTGCCGGTGTTCACCGCGGTCTGCAGCAAATCGGTCATCTGCGCCGCGACATAGGGCGCGACCAGCTGGTCCTGTCGCCCGCGCTGGCGTTCGTAGAGCAGTTCGCCGTCGGCGGTGGTGACGCGGGTGATGCCATAGGGTTCGACCGAGCGCCCCTCGGCCTGCACCGCGGCGAAGGCGCCGGTCAGGTCGATCAGCCGCACTTCCGATGCGCCCAGCACCATCGAGGGATAGGTACTGATCGGGCTGGTGATGCCGAAGCGGCGCGCCATGCTGGCAACGGTGCCGAAGCCGACCGATTCGCCCAGCTGCGCCGCCACGGTGTTCTTGGAATAGGCAAAGGCCGCGCGCACGTCGATCTTGCCCGCATAGCTGCCGCCCGAATTGCGCGGGGTCCAGCCGTCGATGGTGATCGGCCGGTCATAGACGGGCGTGTCGGGCGTATAGCCCGCTTCCAGCGCGGCGAGATAGACGAACAGCTTCCACGCCGAACCCGGCTGGCGCTGCGCCTGCGTCGCGCGGTTGTAGTTGCTCTCGACGTAGTCGGTGCCGCCGACCAGCGCCAGCACCGCGCCGTCGCGGTCCAGGCTGACCAGCGCCCCCTGCGCCCCGCCGGGCACGTTGGACTTGATCGCGGTGGTCGCCGCGCGCTGCATGCCGACGTCCAGCGTGGTCCACACCTCGATCGGTTCGAAACTGTCGGGCACCAGGAAGTCGAGCTGCGGCAGCACCCAGTCGGTGAAATAGCGCACCGAGTTCTGGCCGTAGTCTTCCTTCAGCTTCACCGTGCTGACGTCGATGGCGGCAGCCTCGGACGGGCTGATATAGCCCTCCTGCTGCATCAGCCGCAGCACGATCGCCGCGCGCGAGATGGCGGCATCGGCATCGGCGGTCGGCGAATAGCGCGAAGGCGCCTTTACGAGGCCGGCGATGATGGCCGCCTCGGCCGGTTTCAGGTCGGTCGCCGGATGGCTGAAGAACAGCCGGCTGGCCGAATCGATGCCATAGGCGCCGCCGCCGAAATAGACCTTGTTGAGGTAAAGCTCGAGGATCTGGTCCTTCGAGAACTTCTGTTCGAGCGCGAGCGCGAGGATCGCCTCGCGCGCCTTGCGGTCGAAGGTTCGCGAATTGTTCAGGAACAGGTTGCGGGCCAGCTGCTGCGTGATGGTGGACGTCGCCTGCAGCCGGTTCTGCCCCGTCGCCCAGACATAGACCGCGCGGCCCAGACCCAGCGGGTCGACGCCGGGATGCGAATAGAAGCGGCGATCCTCGACCGCGACCATCGCGTTCTTCATGACCGTGGGGATTTCGCGCGCGTCCAGCCACTCGCCATAGCTGGGGCCGATCGACACCAGTTCGCGCCCGTCGCGCGCGCGCACCACGATCATCTGGCCATGTTCGCTGGCCTTGAGCGTGGAATAGCTGGGCAGCGAGCGCATGGTGACCAGCACCGCCAGCACCAGCCCGATCGCGGCCAGCACGCCGATGCCGACGATGGTCAGCAGGATGCGCAGCCACCAGCGTTTCTTCGGTCTATCCGGATTGCGCGCCCGCCCGTTCGAACCTCTGCCCGAACCATGCCCGCCCGAACCGCGCGACGAACGCCGCCTGCCGTCTCTGGCCATTACCCGCCTATCACTTCATCGGCGCCGCATGGCCGCGGCCCCGTCCAAACGAGCGGCGAGATGCGGCATGCGAGCGTAACCCATGCTGAACAGCGTTACAGCCGGAGGACGCGGGTTCAAGCGGACGGAAGGATCAATCTTCCGATTTTTCGCCGCCGGCGGAATCTTGCGCGTCGAAATCCAGTGCCACGCTGTTCATGCAGTAGCGCTGGCCCGTGGGCTGCGGCCCGTCGGGGAAGACATGGCCAAGGTGCCCGTCGCAGGTGGCGCAGCGGATCTCGGTACGGATCATGCCGTGGCTGGTGTCGCGGATTTCCTTTACCGCATCCGGGCCGATCGGCTGGAAGAAGCTGGGCCAGCCCGACCCGCTCTCGTACTTGGTGTCCGAGGTGAACAGCGGCGCGTGGCATCCGGCGCAGCGATACAGACCGTCCTCGTCATTGTGATAGAGCGCACCGGCAAAGGCCCGCTCGGTCCCGCCTTCGCGCAGGACGTGGTATTGTTCGGGCGTCAGCCGGTCGCGCCATTCGCTTTCGGGCAGGTCAAGCTTTTCAGCCATGCGGGTCTTCCTTTCGCCGCCTGCCGTGCCGTCAAGGCAATGCGGGCGGAGTGTTCGTGGGTGAACCCGCGATATGGGAAGTGTCCGGCGGGCCGACAAGCAGCACCACCCCGTCGTGCCCCGTCACCACCAGCCGCGTGCCGACCGCGGCATCGTCGCCGCGCGCGATCCATTCGCTGTCGCCGTGGCGCACGCGGCCGCTGCCACCCTCGATCGCGCGGCTGACGATCACGCTTTCGCCGACCAGCCGCCCGCCGCGGTCGTTCATCAGCGGGTCGCTGCTCTCGATCGGGTAGAGCGAGAGCCAGTGCCGCGCGGCCAGCACGGAAAAGCCCGAGAATACCGCGAAGGTCAGCACCTGGATCGCGAAGGCCACGTCGGCGACGCCCGCGACCAGCGCGGTCGCGAAGGCGGCCAGCCCCAGCCAGATCAGGAAATAGCCCGGCGCGATCAGTTCCGCCGTCAGCATGACCGCGCCCAGGATCAGCCACAGCCACACGTGGTCGATGCCGTCGAAGAAGCCCATCGCCGTTCAGCCCCTAACCCGAGCGCGGCACGCTGCCGACATAGGGGCTGCCCGATGCCGTGCCGCGTGGGGAGGTAGACTGGGGCGGCTGCGGAGGCGGCACGTCGGTCTTCACCGTGCCCGCGGGCGGCGTTACCGCATCGCGCACCAGTTCGCCGATGCCGCCCAGCGTGCCGATCAGCTGCGTCGCCTCGACCGGGAACAGGATGGTCTTGGCATTGGGGCTGGTGGCGAAATCGCTGACCGCCTCGACATATTTCTGCGCGACGAAATAGTTGAGCGCCTGCGTGCCCGACGAGGCGATGGCATCCGACACCACGCGGGTCGCTTCCGCCTCGGCCATGGCCTGGCGTTCGCGCGCCTCGGCATCGCGGAAGGCGGATTCCTTGCGGCCCTCGGCCTCGAGGATGCGGGACTGCTTCATCCCCTCGGCGCGCAGGATGGCGCTGGCGCGGTCGCCCTCGGCCTCCAGGATCTCGGCGCGCTTGAGGCGTTCGGCCTTCATCTGGCGGGCCATCGCTTCGGAAATGTCGATCGGCGGGCGGATGTCCTTGATCTCGACCCGGGTGATCTTCACGCCCCAGGGCGATGTCGCATGGTCCACCACCGACAGCAGGCGCGCGTTGATGTCGTCGCGCTGCGACAATGTCTCGTCCAGGTCCATCGACCCCATCACCGTGCGCAGATTGGTCGTGGTCAGCGCCATGATGGCGTTCTGCAGGCCCGACACCTCGTACGCGGCCTTGCCCGCGTCCAGCACCTGGAAGAACACCACCGCGTCCACGCCGACCATGGCGTTGTCCTTGGTGATGATTTCCTGGCCCGGGATGTCGAGCACCTGCTCCATCATGTTGATCTTGTGCCCCACCCGGTCGACCAGCGGCACGATCAGGTGCATGCCGGGATGCGCAGGCTTGGTGAAGCGGCCGAGTCGCTCGATCGTGTAGACATGGCCTTGCCGCACCACGCGCACGCTGGTCATCAGCAGCAGGACCACGAACGCGACCAGCGCGATCAGGAAGACTTCCATTACCGTACCCCCTCAACCCGGACCGCACCCGCGCGGTCCCATGCCGTTCCATGATGCGCAGAGTTTGCGCGATTGGCCAGACAAACTGCCCCAAAGGGACATTTCGCAGCGCCCGGATCGCGCAATAAGATGACCGGCGAATTAACAATCACTGTATCTCCCGTGGGATTATGTGGCTACAAGGGGGGACCTATGGCTTACGGCGATATTACCCGCAGCCCTTCCGCCAGGAACGAGGCGCCGAACGCACGCGATCGGAAGAGGCTCGACGCCCTTGCCGAGTACGAGGTGATGGACACCGAGGCGGAGGAGGCGTTCGACGAGATCGTCTTCATCGCGAAGACGGTCTGCCAGACCCCCATCGCCCTGATCAGCCTTGTCGAGCGGGACCGGCAGTGGTTCAAAGCCCGAATCGGGCTCGATGCCTGCCAGACGCCCATCGAGCAATCGGTCTGTTCGCATGGCATGCACAGCGACGAATTGCTGGTGATTCCCGACCTGACGGCCGATCCGCGCACGCGCGGCAACCAGCTGGTCGAGGCGGAGGACGGAATCCGCTTCTATGCGGGTGCGCCGCTCATCACGCCGGGCGGCGTGGTGATCGGCATGATCTGCGTGCTGGACACCAGCGTGCGGCCCGGCGGGCTCGACCCGGTGCAGCGGCGGATCCTCAAGGCGCTGGCCGGGCAGGTCGTCAGCCAGCTCGAGCTGCGCAAGTCGCTGCGCAGCGCCGAGCGCGAGATGGAGCAGCACAAGTCGCAGACCGAGGTGCTGAAACGCGCCAGCGAGCGGCTGCAGCTGGCCGAGGAAGCGGGCAATGTCGGCGCGTTCGAGCTGAACATCGACACCCGCATGGTCAAGGTCAGCCCCGAGTTCTGCCGCATCTACGGCTTCGACAATGTCGAGACGCTGCGGGGCGGCGCCATCGGCGCCCAGCGGCGGGTGAAGACCGACATACCGATCGAGACGAGCAGCAAGGCCGCCCCCGACCGGCAGGTGATCGAGGAATACGAGATCGTGCGCGCCAGTGACGGCGCGGTTCGCTGGCTGGAAATGCGCGCCCGCTATGTCGAGGGCGAGGACGGAACCGCGCCCATGCTGGTGGGCATCGTGACCGACGTGACCGAACAGCACATGGTGAACGAGGAGATCGCCCACCGGCTGAAGAACACGCTGGCGCTGGTGCAGGCGGTGGCCGGGCACACGCTGCGCGACATTTCCGACCGCGGCCCCGTGCATGAATTCAATCGCCGGATCGCGGCGCTGGCGACGGCGCACGACCTGCTGCTCAGCCGTACGCGCGCTGCGGGCTGCCTGCAGGAGCTAGCGCGGGGCGTCTTCTCCAAGCTGGGCATCGAGAAGCGCGTCGCGCTGAACGGGCAGGACCGCGAGCTTTCCTCGCGCCCGCTGCTGACGCTGTCGATGATCCTGCACGAGCTGGCGACCAACGCGATGAAATACGGCGCGCTGTCGGAGCCCGACGGGCGGGTCGAGATGCACATCGCCTGCCATCCCGGCGAGGACGGCGAGGAATGGCTGACGCTGCGCTGGACCGAGCGTGACGGCCCGCCCGCGAGCAAGCCGAGCCGCAAGGGACTGGGCACGAGGCTGATCGAGCGCGGCCTCGACCCCGAGGGCGACGTCGAGATGGTGTTCGGCGAGGGCGGCTTTGCACTGACGCTGGCCGCGCCGATGAAGAACCTGACCAAGTAGGCCCGTTCAGCAGGCCCGAATCGGAAACGGGCCCCGCCGCGGCAGGGCCCGTTCCTTTCAAGACGCAGTTCTTGGGTCAGGCGCCCCCGGTGCCGGCCTGCGTCATCGTCTCCATCACCTTTTCCAGGTTGAAGCTGCCTGCCTTCTGGCTTGGCGGGAATTCCCGCAGCGTTTCCAGGAACTTGCCGATGATGCCCTGCATCGGCACCAGGATGAAGGCGCGGTCGAGATACCAGTCCCAATAGGAGTTGGAGGTTATGTCCGCCATCTCGTACGGGTCGGTCCGAAGGTTGAACAGCTTGGGCATGCGGCCGGTCACGAAGGGTTCGTACCAGATCTGCAAGGTGCCCTCGACACGCTGCTCCATGAACACGGCCTTCCAGTTATAGACCCTGAGCGCGGCCACCTGGCCCTCGTCGGTCCAGTAGATAAAGCCCTTGCGCGGCGATTCCTCGCCCTTGGTCAGATGCCCGACCATGGAATGCCCGTCGAGGTGGACCTTGTATTTCTCGCCGTTGAGTTCGGTCCCCTTCTTGAGCTTGCCGGTGATGTCGTCGATCCCCGCCATCTCGGCAAAGGTCGGCAGCCAGTCGAGGTGCGAGACGATGTCGTTCGAGATCGAACCCGGCTTGATATGGCCCGGCCACCGCACCATGGCGGGAACGCGATAGGCGCCTTCCCAGCTGGTGTTCTTTTCACTGCGGAACGGCGTGGTGCCCGCATCGGGCCAGCTGTTGCAGTGCGGGCCGTTGTCGGTCGAATACATCACGAAGGTGTCGTCGGCGATGCCCAGATCGTCGAGCAGCTTGAGCATCTGCCCGATCGCCATGTCGTGATCGACCATCACGTCATGATATTCGCTCTGCCAGCGGCCCGCCTGGCCGCGCTTTTCCGGCTTCACATGCGTGCGGAAATGCATGTGCGTGGTGTTGAACCAGACAAAGAAGGGTTCGCCCGATTCGACCGTCTTGCGGATGAACGCGCTGGCCTTTTCCACGACCTCGTCGTCGATGGTCTCCATCCGCTTCTTGGTCAGCGGACCGGTGTCCTCGATCTTTTGGCCGCCCTTGCCGTCGGCATGGCAGTGCAGCACGCCGCGCGGGCCGTAGTTCTTCTTGAAGTCGGGGAAATCCTCGGGCTTGGGATAGTCGGGATTCTCCGGCTCTTCCTCGGCATTCAGGTGATAGAGATTGCCGAAGAACTCGTCGAAGCCGTGCATGGTGGGCAAATGCTCGTCACGGTCGCCCAGGCGGTTCTTGCCGAACTGCCCGGTCGCGTATCCGGCCGATTTCAGAACCGTCGCGATGGTCGGGTTCTCCTTCATCATGCCTTCCTTGGCACCCGGCATGCCGACCTTGGTCAGGCCGGTGCGCACGCCGTTCTGCCCCATGATGAAGCTGGCGCGGCCCGCGGTGCAGCTCTGCTCGGCGTAATAGTCGGTGAAGGCCATGCCCTGTTCGGCGATGCTGTCGATATTGGGCGTGCGATAGCCCATCATGCCCTTGGTAAAGAAACTGAGGTTCGATTGCCCGATGTCGTCTCCCCACAGGATGAGGATGTTCGGTTGCTTGGCCATGTCGTGCTCCTGCGTTCGCTACGCCGTTCCGGTCGTGCGGTGGCCGACCCCGGCGTCGGCGGGCGCAGGATGGAACAGGGCCCGCGGCCCTGACATAGGCGTTAACCCCAAGGCAGCGGGGGGAGCACTCGGTAGGGGGTCAGGCGCGCGGTGCCTGGCGGCGATAGCTGAGCGCCTCGGCGACATGGACGCGGCCGGTCGTCTCTGCCCCTGCAAGGTCGGCGATGGTGCGCGCGACCCGCAGCAGGCGGGTAAACCCGCGCGCGGACAGGCGCATCCTGTCGGCCGCCTCCATCAGCAGCTTGCGCCCGGCATCGTCGGGCGTGGCGAACCGGTCCAGCGCTTCCCCGTCCAG
>JAPYSD010000530.1 GCA_029936705.1 Croceicoccus sp.
GGCCGAAGCGATGCGAGCGGAGCAGGCCGGTAGCGGCGCACTAATCGTGGTGATGACCGATGGCGGCGGCAATATCGCGCTGGACGGACGCGCCGACCGCGCTGCTGCGCAAGAGGATAGCCTGATTGCCGCGCGGGCGATCGCGGTAAGTGGCATCCCTGCTGTACTGATCGACAGCAACCCGCGCCCCGGCGCACGCCTTCGCGAACTGGCGCAGGCGATGAACGCCCGCACCCTGCCATTGCCGCGCCTCAAGCCCGGCCAGATTTCCGAAACGCTGGCACAAGCACGCGCCGCATGAGTCGTCCGGACTGGTCGCGTGAAGGTTCGACCTGGCCCAACCGCGAGGCCAGCCGCTTCGTCCGCACGCGCGCCACGCGGTGGCATGTCCAGACGATCGGTGAAGGCCCCGACCTGCTGCTGCTGCACGGCACTGGCGCTTCCACCCATAGCTGGGCGCCGATCGTCCCGTTCCTTTCGGATCGTTTCAGGCTGGTGATGGTCGATCTGCCCGCGCATGGCTTCACCGCGCCGCTGCCGGGCGGAACGATGAAGCTGGAGCGTGTCGTCGAAGCTCTGGACCAGCTGCTGGATGAGCTGGAATGCCTGCCGCGCTACACCATCGGACATTCGGCAGGCGCGGCGATCGCGTGCCGGTTGCTGCTCGACACGGGTCGCGGGGGTGAGATCATTGCGCTCAACGGCGCGCTGTCGCCGCTTTCGCGCCATGCGCCGTCGCTTCCGCCCGCGCTGCTGAGGCCTTTCATGGTCAATCCCCTGCTGCCGCGCATCCTGTCGGCCCATGCATCCGATCGCACCGTAGGGCGCGTCCTCGACAGCACCGGTTCGCACATTCCCGAGAGCCAGCGCGCGCTTTATCGTAGGCTGTTCCGCTATTCCGGCCATCTGGAGGGTGCGCTGGCAATGATGGCCGACTGGCAGCTTGCGGATGTAAGGCGCGACATCGCGCGGCTTCCAGGGCGCCTGCACCTGCTGGCGGCAGAGCGCGACCGCTTCATCCCGGCGTCCCAATCGCGCAAGCTGGCCCGCGAGATTGCCGGCGCGCGCTTCGTGTCGCTTGGCCAATTTGGCCACTTGGCGCATGAGGAAGCACCGGAAACGGTCGCCCGCGCGATCCGTTCGATCATCGAACCGGTCACCACCGATCCTGGCGGGATGCACCGCCAGCACGCGCAGCCCTGACCTTCGAAAGCCCCCGATTTCGGGCTGTTACCTTTTTGCGGCAGGGCGCACTCTGGCTGCGCTTGTCCGGGGACAGCCCGGCGCCCTTGCTCGTTGTTCAGGTATCAGCCCCTTGTGGGGGGCGCCTTACAGAATACAGGAGAGAGCAACATGGCCGACCGGGATGAATACAGGAGCAGCCAGCAGAACGAAGGATATCGTCAAGAACAGCCCGAGCAGTGGGATGATCGATCGTATCGCGGGTTCGACCAGAACCGCAACGATCGCAGCGACTGGCAATCCTATCGCGCCGACAACTACGATGACAACGATGCCTTCGATCGTGGCAACCGTTTCGAACGGGGCGGGTATATGTCGCGTGAGGATCGATCGTCGCGTCAGTGGGGCGGTGAGCGCCGCGACCGTGACGAGGTGAGGGGCTATCGCGGCGGCCATTATAATCCGTCGTCCGATCGCGGTTATGGCCGCTTCACCTCCGAAAGCTATGGCGGCCGGGATTTTTCGGACAGTGCACGCGCACCGTATTACGGATATTCCAGTGGCGGCCAGTCGGGCATGGGGGCGCAATATCCCTCCCCGTATGACTACGACAGCCAGCGCCATGGCTATGACCGGGATCGTCACCGGGACAGGTCATTCTTCGACCGTGCGGGCGACGAGATTGCCAGCTGGTTCGGCGATGATGATGCCGCAAGGCGCCGCGAAATGGATCACCGCGGCAACGGGCCGCAGGGCTATCGCCGCTCGGACGAGCGCATTCTCGAGGATGTGTGCGACCGGCTGACTGAAGACCGCTATGTCGATGGCCGCGAGATTACCGTGACCGTAGAAGAGGGTGAAGTGACCCTGAGCGGTACGGTACCGCAGAAGGGCGCCAAGCGCCGGGCGGAAGACTGCGCCGATCACGTATCAGGCGTATCGCATGTGCAGAACAACCTTCGTGTACGGACAAACACCGATACCTGATCGTCCGCAATACTGCTGAAGAGAGAGGGAGCCGCGTGCTCCCTCTTTTTTGCCATAAGGCGGCGCGGCCGTCCGGGGGACGCCGACACGGCAGGAGTGGTGAAGGTGCACAAGCGTGACTTTTGACGTATCGTCCTGCACGAAGCGGAACGACCGCCGGGGGCCATGACGTGATTGTATGGAGAAGGATGAGGATCGGTTCGGCCATGCGCCGGGCTGCCGGAACGCTCGCGTTGCTGCTGGCGGTGGTTCTCTGCTTCGCGGGCCTTGCCCCGGTTGCACCGGCTTATGCACAGGACATTGCCGCCGACGATCCTGCGACCATTCAGGGAGACGCTTTCGAGGACGGTGCTCTCGAGGACGAGGCCGCCCGCCAACTGGCCGAGGCAGAGCAGGCGCGCGCCGCGGCCGAGGCAGAGCGGCGCCAGTTGCTGGCCGCCGAATGGCAGCGGCTGCGCTTGGCGCACAATGCCGTCAAGGCGGAAGCGGCGCGGCTGGAGAACGAGGCCGCGGATATCGAATTGATACAGACAGAGGGCCTCGGCTGGCAGCGCAGGGT
>JAPYSD010000531.1 GCA_029936705.1 Croceicoccus sp.
GCGGCGCACCTGCCGGTCCAGCCACAGCGCGGTTTCCGACATGTGGCGCAGCAGCGCGGCGCGAAAGGCGCGGTCGGTGCCCGACAGGATCAGCGGCGCATGCACCAGCCAGGTCAGCAGGCGTTCGCCCGCCACGCCGGTGTGCCATGCGGGCCCCTCGCCCACCACCGGGTTCGCCAGCATCCAGCGGCGCAAAATGTCCTCGGCCACCGGGGCGACCTTGTCCCGCGTGCCGGCGGCTTCCAGGTCGGGCAGCCAGGCGAAACCGTGGATCGCCCGCGCGATCGGCGGTGCCAGCTTGGCGGAGCTGAAGTCCAGGTTCTCGACGCTCAGCCGCTTGCCCGCGATCAGGAAATGCCCTGCGCGCAGCGCCATGCCGCCCGGACGTTCGCCCGGCAGCGGCTCTGCCACGGTGGCGAGCAGGCGCATTTTCGAAGGCTTGTGAAACGGGCGCACCAGGTTGCGCGCCGAAATGCCGCGCGCATACAGAAAGCGCATCGCCCGGTCGATCGGGCCTAGGCTGGGCGGCGAGAGTTCGGCCAGCGCCAGCTCCCCCTCGCGCAGCGGGGGCGGCGGGGCGGCATCGCCGCTCATCCTGCCTGCTCCGCCAAGAGCGGGTTCGCCCTCTTTCTCGACCCAGCCGCCGTCGCCGCCCGCGCCGGCCAGCGGAATGCCGCGCCGACCGCCCGACCCGGGCTGCGCTTCGGATCCATCGTGCAGGGAAGAGGGGTGGAATGCCATGACGGGATCAATCCTTGCCCTTCAGCGCCGCGATATTGGCGGCATATTGCGATGGTCCGCCCTTGAACGTGGCGCTGCCCGCGACAAGCACGTCGGCCCCCGCGTCGATGCACAGCCGGGCGGTCTCGGCATTCACGCCGCCATCGACCTCGAGGTGGATGTCGCGGCCCGATTTCTCGATCATGCGGCGCACGGCCTCAATCTTCTTCAATTGCGAATGGATGAAGCTTTGCCCGCCGAAGCCGGGATTGACGCTCATCACCAGTACCAGGTCGATCTCATCAATCAGATAGTCGAGCATCTTAGCAGGCGTGCCGGGGTTGAGCGAGACGCCCGCCTTCTTGCCCAGCGCCTTGATCGCCTGCACCGTGCGGTGGACATGGGGCCCCGCTTCGGGATGAACGGTGATGATATCGGCCCCGGCGTCGGCGAAATCCTGCAGGTACTGGTCGACCGGGCTGATCATCAGGTGCACGTCGAACGGCTTGTCCGAATGGGGGCGCAGCGCCTTTACCACTGCGGGGCCGATGGTGATGTTGGGCACGAAATGGCCGTCCATCACGTCGACGTGGATCCAGTCCGCACCGGCGGCGTCGATGGCGCGCACTTCCTCTCCCAGGCGGGCGAAATCGGCGGACAGGATCGAGGGAGAGATGAGCGGTTCGGGCATGAATCACGGATAGTCCACAGCAGGGGAGCGTCCAAGCAAGACTGGCGGTTTTTTCCACACGCTCCCCCCGCTTCGTCCCTGATAGAGACAGTTCTGGCGGCCCAGCCGGTGGGAATATGCGACCGCCCGTGCCAAGCGCGGCAAATGCGGTTAGGAAAGGCGCGATGATCCGCCCGAAGCTTCAGACGATCCGCCGTGCACTGGGCCTGCTGCGCTCCATCCCGCCGCGGCAGATCGCGCTGCTGTCCGGCCTCACGCTGGCCTCGGCGCTGAGCGAGGGGGTCGGGCTGCTGATGCTGGTGCCGATGCTGTCGGCGCTGTCGGCGGGCGAACTGGCCGCGGGGCTGCCCGGCTGGGCGGCGGCGGCATCCGCCGCGCTGGCGCAGCGGCTGGGCCTGTCGGGGCTGCTGGCGCTGTTCGTCGCGCTGGTGGCGGCGCGGGCGGTGCTGAACTATCGGCTGGCGCTGGCGCAGAAGCGCAGCCAGTACGCCGTGGTCGACGATTGGCGCGACCGCATCTATCGCGCGCTGCTGGCGGCGGGCTGGCGGCATCTGTCGGCGATGCGGCAATCGGACAATATCAGCCTGCTGATCCAGCTGGTCGACACCATAGGGGACGGGATCTTCCGCCTGCTGGGGCTGGTCACCAGCGTCGTGACGCTGACGATCGTGGGGCTGGCCGCCTTTGCGCTGTCGCCGCTGATGGCGCTGGTCGGCGCGCTGGCCGGGATCGCGGTTCTGGCGCTGTTCGCGCGCTTTCGCCGCCACGCACGCGGCCTTGGCGGCGAGGTCGTGCGCGGGATCGGCGCGCTGCAGGGCGAGGCGCAGGAGGCACTGGGCGCCTTGCGGCTGATCAAGTCGCACGGACAGGAAAGCGGCGCGGCCATGCGCCTGTCGCGCAATGTCGTCGCGCTGCGCCGCGCGCAGCTGGCGATGATCCGCACCACGGCGGGAAGCCGCGCCCTGCTGCTTTCGGCCGGGGCGGCCGCGATGGCTTTGGTCGTGTTGGTGGCGTTTGCGCAAGGTGTCTCGCTGGCCGTGCTGCTGCCGCTGATCGCCTTGTTCGCGCGTTCGGTGCCGCTGCTCGACACGCTGCAAACCGGAATGCAGCACTGGTCGCACGCGCTCCCCGCGATCGAGCGGGCCGAGACTTTGCTGGCCGAGGCGAACGCGGCGCGCGAGCCGGACCTGCCCGCCACGCCCGCGCCGCGCCCGGTGCGCGAGATCGCGGTGACTGGCGCCACGGTCCGCCATGCGGGGCGCGGCAATCCCGCGCTCGACAATGTGTCGCTGGCCCTGCCCACC
>JAPYSD010000031.1 GCA_029936705.1 Croceicoccus sp.
CAGTATGGAAGGCAGGTCATCGCCACCATGGAATTCCGGCAAGTCGCCGACGGGAAATACGCTGAACATCGTCAATCGGGGGCGTTCAATTCGCCCGTGATGCGAATTCCGGCGCCATCGACCTTGTAGTTCTTGTTGATGAAAATCAGCAGCGAGGTCATCGCCTCGGCCGCCGCCGCGTTGACCAGCGGGCCGGCATGGATGCCGCGTTGCCCAATGGCTTCTGCCAGCGCGACAACTTCGGCACGTGCCGCCTTGTCGTCGCCGAACACCAGAATGTCGCAATCGACAAAGCCATCCTCTGCCAGGCGATGCGCCGCGACATTGTGGAACGCCGCGACCAACCGGACATCGTCGCCCAGCAGATTGCTGGCGCATATCGCTGCCGATCCTTCTTCAGGCAACTGGACGCGCATCACCTTGGGCGGAACGAGCGGGACAGTGGTATCGACGACGATCTTGCCGGCGACATGCGGCTTGATATCGGCCAGCGTCGCCGCTTGGGCGGAAAACGGCACGGTGACCAACACGATGTCGCCCGCCTGCGCCGCATCGGCATTGGCCATGCCGGTCAGCCCATGGCCGAGTTCCTCTGCCCGGGCAATGGCCGCTTCGGCAGAGCGCGATCCGATGATCACCTGATGCCCTGCCTTGGCAAGCCGCCATGCAATGGCGCTGCCGAGATTGCCCGTACCGCCGACTACTGCGATCGTCTGGCTCATAAACTAATCCAATCCTGTCAAATTATGCGACGGTCTCGCCCGCGGCCAGACCGTAAAGCGTGGTGCGTTCCTGCAGGCGGCGACCGATGCCATGGGCCAGCGCGCGCATTTCGGGAACACCGAATTCCTGTCCGTTCACCCCGCCCGCAGCGCGCGTGATCGATTCGTCCATCAGCGTCCCGCCCAGATCGTTGGCACCTGCCTGAAGTATGTGGGCCGCCCCCTCCGGACCCAGTTTTACCCAGCTGACCTGAATGTTCGGAATGGCACCGTCCAGCGCAATCCGCGACACGGCATGCATCAGCACTGTTTCGCGCCATGTCGGGCCGGAACGGGTTTGCCCGCGGCGCCAGTTCGGTGCCTCCATATGGACGAAAGGCAAAGGCACGAATTCGGTGAAGCCGCTGCTTTCCATCTGCAATTCGCGCAGGCGCAGCAGATGCGTGGCCCAGTGGGCATAGGTTTCGACATGGCCGAACATGATGGTGGATGTGGTCTTCAGCCCCACCTTGTGTGCCGCCTGCATCACCGCCAGCCATTCGCCGGTCGAAAGCTTGTCGGGGCAAATGATGTCGCGGATATCATCTGACAGGATTTCAGCCGCCGTCCCCGGCAAGGTTGCCAGCCCGCATTCCTTGAGCGAAGCGAGGTAATCTTCGTAATCCAGCCCCAGTGTGGTGGCGCCGTGATGCACCTCCAGCGGCGAGAACGCGTGCACATGCATGTCCGGCACCGCATCCTTTACCGCTTGCACGATCCCGCGATAGGTGTTGCCGTCATAGCTCGGGTGGATGCCCCCTTGCAGGCACACCTCGCTCGCGCCGCGTTCGCGCGCCTCAACCGTGCGGCGGGCGATTTCGGCATGGTCGATATTATACGCCGGGCCGCGCTCGCTCTTGGTGCTGCCCTTGGAGAAGGCGCAGAAGCCGCAACGGTAAAGGCAGATATTGGTATAGTTGATGTTGCGATTGATCACATGGGTGACATTGTCGCCCACCCGGTCATGCCTCAGCTCGTCGGCAACGCGGCAGATCCGCTCGAAATCGCGGCCTTCGGCCCCGAACATCCTTTCGATGTGGAACGCGCCGAGCTCCTCGCCGTGCTCGACCCGGCCCAGGGCTATGCGGATTTCCTTGTCCCCTCCGATACCGATGGATAGCGGCCTTTCCGGTATCGCCCCGCCGGTGCCGGGATGCCAGTCGCTGTCACGCGGTAATCCGCGCGCATCGGTGGCCCTTCGAATGCGCGGCTGAAGCGCCTCGTCCATCCACAATCCGGGTGCACGAGCGAATGCCGGGCCGATGGTAAGCCGCTGGCGCAGGTGCCGTCCGGCCTCCTCGGTCTGGGTCTCCAGCTGCTCAAGATGTGGCCAGGGCGCTTCGGGGTTCACATGGTCGAGCGTGACCGGCGAAACCCCGCCCCAGTCGTTGACGCCCGCACGGATAAGCTTGCCCAGCTGTCCCGGCTGCAGGTTGGGCGGTGCCTGCACCACCATTTCCGCCAGAAGTATCAAGCGGGCAGCGGCTATCGTCCAGAGATGTTCGTCGAGCCCGATATCGGGCGTTGCTGCCATCAGCGTCCCGGGCTTGGCGCGGAAGTTCTGGATGATGACTTCCTGGATATGGCCATGGCGCGCATGCAGATCGCGGATCGCAAGCAGTGCCTCCACCCGTTCCAGCCGCGTTTCGCCAATCCCGATCAGCAGGCCGGTGGTAAAGGGCACCTTTGCCTCGCCAGCATCGCGCAGGGATTGCAGGCGGACTTCCGGTATCTTGTCGGGAGACCCGTAATGCGGCATTCCCTTGCCGCACAGCCGTTCCGACGTGCTTTCCAGCATCAATCCCATCGAAGCCGAGACCGGACGCAGCTTTTCGTAGTCGGCAGCCGTCATGATCCCGGAGTTGAGATGCGGCAGCAGGCTCGTTTCTTCGAGGACGAGCGAGGCGACATGCGCCAGATAATCCAGCGTGCTGGCGAAGCCGCGCTCGTCCAGCCACCGGCGCGCGGCGGAATAGCGGGCCTCGGGCTGGTCGCCCAGAGTGAACAATGCTTCGCGGCAACCGCGCTGTTCGCCCGCGCGGGCGATCTCAAGCACTTCTTCCGGTTCGAGGAATGGCGCCGTCAGTTGCGACGGGCGGTGAGCGAACGTGCAGTAATGGCAGACATCGCGGCACAATTTCGTCAGCGGTATGAAAACCTTGCGCGAATAGGTGACCACCGCGCCATGCGCCGCAATCGTCTTGGCCTCGGCCTCTGCGGCCAGTTCGTCCAGCGAGAAACGCTCCAGCCTGTCCAGCCAATCGCGCGCTTCGGTCCTGTTCCACCAATATGCCATATCGCGTTACATTCTCTTTCTTGCGGCTGCGAGGCCGCGGATCGTGGTGAGCGGATCGGCATGCCCGGGAAGCGCGGCGATAAGCGTGGAAACACCCATCGCTTCCATGCTGGCCATGACCCCTGCCACGTGGTCTTCAGGTCCCGCGATCGTATCGAAATCCTGCAGGAATTCGGTGAGCCCCATCTCGTCCATCAGCCGAACGTTGCGTCCGCCGACCACGACATGTTCCGATGGATCATAACGTGCCTGAAAAGCCTGGACGAGCGGGCGGACATTATCGGGCAGCATCGCCAACGTCTCGGGCGTACGAAAGGCCATCGCATTGACGGCAATAAAAGCCTTCAGGTCGTCGATGGCCTGCTGCCGATGCTCTCGCACCGAAATATAGCTGGTCACCCAGATGTCGAGCGCATCGGCATCGCGGCCCGCCCTGTCGGCGGCATCGCGCAACGCAGCAATCCTCTGCTCCAGCGCATCGAGGCTCTGGTCACCTGCAAACAGGATGGCCCCATCGGCAAGCTCTCCTGCAAGCGCGATAGCCTTTGGGCCGAAAGCGGAATAATAGATCGGAACCTTGCGCGCGAAGCGAAGCGATTTGACGGGCCGCCCTTCCCACTCGATCTCCTCGCCGGCGAAAAGCTGGCGCAGGGCGACAAGTTCGGCCCGCACTTCCTTTTGCGTGGCCGGTGCGCGCCCCACGGCCAGGACCGTGCTGCCCCCTGTCGCAAATCCCATGGCCGCCCGCCCGCCCGTCAATTTGTCGATGGTGGCAAAGGCACTCGCCGCGACGAGCGGGTGGCGCATGAACGGCGATGTCACAAGCGAGCCGATCCGCGCCTTGGGCGCTTCGAGTGCCGCCAATGTCATGGAGGTGACCATTTCATGCCAGCCGGACGGCGAATCCCCGACCGTGACCAGATCATAGTCCAGCTCCGCCGCCAGCCTCACCTCGCTGCGGAACAAGTCCAGCGAGGTGCCCCACATCGAACAGATACCCAGCTTCATCGGTCTTGCCCCCAGCAAACGCAACGGGCCGGCGGCGCAACGTGACTGCGCTGACTATCGCCGCGTTCCCTATAGCGTCCTGGTCCTGCGTGGATCATTTCCTGCTCAGATAATGGTCCGGTCGCCGCCCTTGAGGTCAAGGATCTGGCGCGCTTCGTCAGGCGTTGCCACGGACAGGCCCATACCCTCCACGATGGCTTTTGCGGTCGCGACCTGTTCCGCGTTGGTTTCCGCCAGTCGGCCCGGACCGGCCCAGAGCGAATCTTCAAGGCCCACGCGAACATTGCCGCCCATCGACGCAGCCATGGCGACGATGCTCATCTGCCGTGCGCCGGCGCCCAGCACCGACCATTCGTACTGGTCGCCAAACAGCCTGTCCGCCGTGCGCTTCATGTGCTGGATATCTTCAGGGTGGCTGCCGATGCCGCCAAGGATACCGAAGCAAGTCTGAACGAACAGCGGAGCCTTCACCAGCCCGCGATCGAGGAAATGCGCCAGGTTGTACAGATGGCTGGTGTCATAGCATTCGAACTCGAACCGCGTGCCCAGCGGGGAAAGCAGTTCCAGCAGCCCTTCGATATCCTTATAGGTGTTCTTGAATACAAGGTCGCGAGATGCCTCAAGCGTGGCCGGCTCCCAGTCGTATTTCCAGTCCTTGTAGCGGTTCAGCATCGGGAACAGGCCGAACCCCATCGAACCCATGTTGAGGCTGGCGACCTCCGGCGCGAAACGCGTTGCCGGCCTCAGCCTTTCCTCCAGCGTCATCGAGGGATGGCCGCCGGTGGTGATGTTCAGCACCGCATCGGTCCGCTGCTTGATGACCTTGAGGAAGGGTTCGTAGAGATCGGGATTCTGGTCCGGACGCCCGTCCTTGGGATTGCGGGCGTGCAAATGAATGATGGCCGCGCCCGCGTCAGCCGCGCCAATGGCCGCTTCCGCAATCTCGTCAGCGGTCACCGGCAAATGCGGCGACATGCTCGGCGTATGGATCGCGCCGGTCACCGCGCAGCTGATGATTACCTTACCCTTGGCCACAAAATACTCCCGGCACAAATGCTATAGTTTCCCCTGCGGTAGGACGTGCGGTACGGGGCGCAATCTAACCTTCGATAGGGTGTCAGGACAAAATGCCCAGCTGCCTTGCCCGCAATACGGCTTGCGGACGGCGGCGCACGCCCAGCTTGTCGTAGATCTGCTGCATGTACCATTTGACGGTGCCTTCCGTCAGGCCAAGCCGGTCGCCGATTTCCCTGTTCCGCAGGCCGCCACTGACCTGGGTGAGGATTTCGATCTCGCGCAGGGACAGGCCGCCGCTGGGGCCGAACTCTTCGTCGTCCTCTTCGTCCTGGTCGATCTGCGGATTTCCCTTGAGCAGCTTCACCAACCCATGGGCAAACCTGTCGACCGGATCGTCGAGGATCGGGCCATTGCCATAGGCGTCGACGATCAGCGCAGCGATCGCTTCCCCTTCGTCGAGAAACGGGCGCAGCCAGCCGCCGGTCTCGGCCAGTTCCACGGCAGCGCGTACAGAGCGGCGTGCTTCCGACCGGTTGCCTGCCAGTATCGAGATTTCGGCCAGCAGCAGTTCGAACGAAAGGGCGGACCGGATGGCGCCGCGGCGGCGTACCAGTTCCAGCCAGCGCTTCGCCACCTTGCGCGAGCGCACCAGCCGGAACCGGTGCATTTCTATCCGCAGCCAGGCAATCGCCAGCCATTCGTTGAGCCGCGACGGATTGAGCGTGGGGACCGGTTCTCCTTCGCCCACCAAATCGCAGGAATAGAACAGCGTTTCGGCCTCTTCCAGCTGCCCGTTCTTGATCAAAATGCGTACCTGTTCCGATACGACCATGGCCCGCAAACGGTCGAGCCCGCATTCGATCGCGACAAGATGCGCTTCTTCCAGCACCGAAAGCGCCGAGGCGAGGTCGCCATGGGCGGCCGCCAGCCGGGCGCGCACGAGATATCCCGACGCGACTTGATCGACGAAGCCCCATTGGCGAATAGAAGGCATGTACTGGTCGACCAGCCTGGCTGCCTCGTCCAGTTCGCCGCATTCGTATAATATCTCGGCCAGCGGAAGTGCCGGCAGCGCGCCCAGCCCCGAAACCTCGCTTTCACGCTGGCGCGCGATTTCCTGCGCTTCATGCAGGAACTGCTTTGCGGTTTCCGTCTTGCCCTGTGCGACGAGCGTAGGCGCGACCGACGACTTGAGCGCAATCGATGCGAAGGCTGAACCCGGTCGCGCCAATGCCTTGCGCAATTCACCTTCCAGTCGAAGCATGTCGTGGAAGTGAAACAGCTCACGACGGGCGGAAAGCAGCTGTGCCAGCAGGGTACAGCTGAGATATGGATGATCGTCACCCAGATCGGCCAGCAGCGGGCCGCATTCCTCCTCTACCGCGACCATGTCGTCGCGTGCGGCGTGCAACATGACCTTGCGGTGGCGCACATGAAAATCCAGCTGTCGCGCTGCGTAGTCATCCAGTTCGCCGGCATCCATCTTATCTTCGATGGCTTTTTCCGCCGCTTCGATCAGGCGTTCGGCGGACGTGAATGCCAGTCGCCTGCTGCGCCGCCACGACATGGCCAGCAGGATCGACGGCTTGTCCTCGACCACCTGCCACGGCAACCGGCTAGCCAGTTCGTCAAGCCGCTGCATCAGCCCGGCATAGATCATCTGTTCGGCTAGGGTTTCGATCTGCGACGCGAGAAATTCCTGATCGGTACTTTGCTCGGCATGCTCCAGTGCAAGGTGATAATTGCTGGTTTCTGCGTAGAAGCGGCTGGCGCGCCGGTGCAATTCGGCTGCGCGTTCAGGTGCCAGCTTCATGAGCCGCCCCAGAACCATATCGCGGAACAGCTTGTAGTGGCGATATTCACCCTGCTCGCGGTCCAGTTCGATCAGGAAGAGCCCGCGCTCGAAAGCCTCGTCGAGATATTTGCGCGCTTCGCTCTGGCCGATCACCGCAGCGCAAGCCGACGGCGAAAGTTCTTTCAGGATCGAGGTGTCGATGATGAAGTTCCGCAATTCCTGCGGAAGTCCCTCGATCACTTCCTCGTGGAAATAGCTCGCATATTCGTAACGCAGCCGACTGGCCGCCCGTTCAGGCATTTCCGCGTGCAAACTATCCTTGTGCCACGTCTGGGAGGCAAGAATCAGGCCGGCGGCCCAGCCCTGTGTATCCATTATCATGCGCTGGATCTGCGCCGCAGTCGGCTCTGCCCCAATTTCCTGCCTCAGCAGGCTGCTTGCTTCCTCTGTATCGAAACACAGGTCCGCCATCCTGACTTCCATCAGGTATCCCAGCGATCTCAGGCGAGCGAGATTGATGTCATTTTCGCCCCGGGACGCCATGACGGTCGTCAACCCGTCGCGTGAGCTGAAAATCAGCTGCTCGACGAAATCATGCACTTCGCGGGGCAGCAACTGGGCATCGTCTATGAACAGGATCGGCGCCGCGCCCGATCGCTTGGCAAGCTCGACGAACCATGCACGCGGATCGCTGGAAGCGATGCCAAGACCCGACACGACACAGGCCTGGGACAGTGCCTCGAGAAAGGTGTCGAGACTGTCCACACCGGCGCGCGCCGCGATCCAAAGAACGGATCGCCCTCGTTCGGCCAGCAGATCGGCCCATCGCAGCATGGCGGTTGTCTTCCCGAAACCGGCCGGAGCGATAACCGTGACTGCGCGATAGCCGGCGATCTTTTCCGCCAGGCTTTCGATCCTTGCCCGTTTCACATACGCGTGCGCCGAACGCGGCGGCACGATCGTGGTCTGCACTAAGCCCATGTGGCCAGCCTCTTCGCCTCTCCCTGCCGGTCGTATGCCGGCAATGCCGCTGTTATCGTGCAGCGCATCCATCATGGCAAGCCCGATTTCCTATCCGCAGATAGGTTGTGATGCGCTTGGGCGGCGATAACCCCACAATCCGATAAAGCTATCGGCGTGCAGGACGATGATCTTGCGGCAGCGGGAGTTGGGATATGAATTTCAAATTGGCGGGAGTGCGCCATTCCCTGCGGGAATTCGTCCGGCAGCGGACGAACGCGAGAATCCGCGCATGACACCCGCATTCGCCCCGGCCGCATCCATCACCAACCTCACGGTCAGAAATGGCGCCGCCGCTCTTTGGCCATCCGTGCCAATAACCGATTATAGAAAAAGGATTCCCGACTTATGAAAGCTCTATTGCTCGAATCCACGGATGGTCCAGAAGCCGTTCGCGTGGTGGATGTCGAGACGCCGGAACCTGTTGCCGGACAAGTGCGGGTCGCGATCAAGGCGGCGTCGATGAACCACCGGGAAATGTGGATCTCGCGCGGGCTGTACCCCGGGATGGTCACACCTTGCACCATGGGCTGCGACGGCGCCGGCGTCGTCGACATGATCGGCGAAGGCGTCACTGGCGTCGAAATCGGCGACGAAGTCGTGTTGTATCCCGGCCGCGATTGGGGACCAAACCGCCACGCCCCGCAGGCCGAATTCGGCCTGCTGGGCATGCCGCACCCTGGCACGATCGCCGAATATGTCTGTGTCCCTGCCGAAAATCTGGCCCCGAAGCCCGCGGGCATGAGCTGGGAAGAGGCCGCCGCTTCGATCCTGACCGGCCTGACGGCATGGCGCGCGCTGATGTTCAAGGGCCAGCTGCAGCCTACCGATACCGTTCTGATCAGCGGCGTCGGCGGCGGCGTAGCGACCTTTGGCCTCGCCTATGCGGTGGCGCTTGGCTGCAAGGTCTATGTCACGGGTGAAAGCGAAGAAGTCATCGAACGTGCCAAGAGCATGGGCGCGACCGACGGCCTGCTCTACACCGATCCCGAATGGCGCAAGAAGGTCGGCCCGATGACGGGCGGCATCGACGTCGTACTCGATGGCGCGCCCGGACCGAGCTATGCCAATTACATTCGTGCCATAAAACCGGGCGCCCGCATCGTGATCTATGGATCGACCGCAGGCGATAAGTTCGAGATTACCGCGACCGGCGTTTTCCTGAAGAGTGCCAGCATCGTCGGCAGTCAGGTCGGAGATCCTGAAGATTTCCGCAACATGCTGGATTTCATCGACAAGCATGGCATCAAGCCGGTGATCGAAAAGACGTTTCCTCTGGCCGAAGCCGACAAGGCTCTGACCTATCTCGAAAACGATCACAAGTTCGGCAAAGTGGCGATCACCGTATGACCGGGCTTTTCGATCTGAGCGGAAAAGTCGCGCTGATCACGGGCGGCGCGCAAGGCCTTGGCCGCATGATTTCCGAGGGTCTGCTGAAGGCGGGGGCCACGGTCGCGATCACGTCGAGGAAGGAAGACGTGTGCAATACGGCGGCGGCGGAAATGTCGTCGCTGGGTGTCTGCATCCCCTTGCCCTGTGATCTTTCCAGCCCCGAAGCTGCGGTGGACCTTGCCAACCGGTTGCGCGCCGCTTGCGGCGACAAGCTCCATATTCTTGTCAATAATGCCGGCAAGACATGGGGCGGGCCGGTCGACAATTATCCCGACAAGGCATGGCCGGGCGTGATGATGGTCAATGTGCAGGCGCCCTTCACGCTGGTCCGCGAATTGCTAGGCGCGCTGGAAGCCGCCGGGACCCCCGACGATCCGGCAAGGGTCATCAATATCGGTTCCGTCGCGGGGCTGAAGACGGCCCGCCTCAGCGCCTATTCCTATTCGGCCAGCAAGGCGGCCATCCACATGCTGAGCCGCGATCTGGCCGGCGATCTGGCGGCTCGCAACATCAACGTCAACGCGCTCGTTCCCGGCTTCTTCCCCACCAAGATGACGGCGCATCTTCGCGAGGACGACGAAGTGGACCCGGCGGTGCTGTCGCAAATTCCGATGGCCCGACTGGGTAGGCCGGACGAAATCGCCGGATCGGTCGTGTTCCTGTCGTCGCGTGCCGGCGCCTACATCACCGGTGTCGCCCTGCCTGTCGACGGCGGCGTCGCCGGTTGCGGTTAGGTCGCGCAATGCGTGGGAGCCTATCCTTGGGAAGGGCACGAGAGTGCCATGAGGCGGAACAGAGTTGCGCGAAGTAAGCCAGAAAATGGAGGAGGCCTGCGTGTCCGCTAATGGCGAAGATGCGTCCAGTATTCGGGTCAGTGTAAGTCCGCTTGCCGACATGTTGCTAAAGTCATGGGACTCACATCCCGACAAGGAAGCGCTCGTCTTCCCGTCGGGACGGCGCAGCTATGACGATGTCGTGCAATCAGTGCTGCACCGGGCCCGCGGGCTGCTCGGCCTTGGCATCACGCAGGGCGACCATGTCGGCATCCTGCTGCCATCCGGCATCGATTTCGTCGAAACCCTGTTCGCCGTCTCCATGGTGGGCGGCGTATCGGTCCTGATGAATGCCCGCTATCGCGCCCCCGAAATCGCCTATGTCGTCGAGAATGCCGAACTATGCGCTGTCATAACGAACAGCGAGGCCGATGATTTCGTCGATTTCACGACCCGCCTGACAGAGGCTTTTCCAGAAATTGGACGATGTGCCGATCCCATGGCGCTCGACATTGCGCAGGCCCCGCGTTTGCGCCGCCTTATCCTGAACGGAGGGAAGCAGGCGGCAGGCTTTATTGACCAGTCCGCCTTCGATGCCGCAGCAGCCACCGTCGACGAGGAAGCCGTTCACGAAGCACGGCTTTCGGTCCGGCTGCGCGATACATGCATGGTCCTCTATACTTCGGGGACCTCCGCAAACCCGAAAGGCTGCCTGCTATCGAACGAGGCGATCTGCCGCGAAGCCAGCAATCTTGCGCGTAACCGATGGGCTTTTCAGGATGACGAGCGCGTCTGGTCGCCCATGCCTTTGTTCCATATCGCGGCCATGCTGGCGATGCTCGGCGCGATAGAGGTGGGCGGCACCTTCATCGGCCAGCCCCATTTCGATCCGGGCGAAAGCCTGCGCCAGATCGAGGCTGAAAAGGCGACGATGATCTTCCTGCCCTTCGTCACCTTTCACCAGTCGATGATCGCACATCCCGATTGGGACAAGACCGACATGGGCAGCGTGCGCCTGATGAACAGCTGTTTCAGCCAGATGCCTCAGGCGATCGGCGATGCGTATCGCGAAAAGATGCCTAATGCGCTTCAGGTCGGCACGTTCGGCATGTCGGAGGCCAGCGGGATCGTCAGCACTGGCGGCTATGACATGGATCCTGAACTCGGCTTTCAGACCTTGGGCTATCCGCTCAAGGGGATTTCCGTCCGCATCGTCGACACCGAAACCGGCAAGGACCTGCCGACGGGAGAGCGCGGCGAAGTCCTTATCAAGGGCTACAACATGCTCGACGGCTATCACCGCGATCCAGTCAAGACGGCCGAGGCGATCGACGCCGATGGCTGGTATCACAGCGGGGATATCGGCTCGCTCGACAGCGATGGCCACATGCGATTCCATGGCCGTTTCAAAGACATGCTGAAGGTGGGCGGGGAAAACGTCGCCGCCGCCGAAGTCGAGACCGTACTTGAAGCGCACGAGGCGGTGGAGCTTTCACAGGTCATCGGCATCCCCGACCAGAGACTGGCAGAGGTTCCCGCCGCCTTCGTCAAGCTGGCGAACGGTTTCCGGCCCAGCGAAGCCGAGCTGATCGCCTTTGCCAAGGAAAGGATCGCATCCTTCAAGGTTCCGCGCCACATTCGCTATGTCGACGAATGGCCGATGTCGGCCTCCAAGATCCAGAAGTTCAAGCTGCGGCAGCGGCTCATGGAAGAACTCGGAATCAGCGAATGAGGAATTTGTGATGCAAGTCGTGATTACGGGGGCCGCCAGCGGCATTGGCAGGGCCGTCGCGGAATTGCTGGCCGGGCAGGATGAACCCCACCAGATGCTGCTGACCGATAGGGATGCTGACGGCGTCAAGGCCGTGGCAGAGGCCATCGGGCCCGCGGCACGCGCTTTTGTCGCCGATCTTTCGTCACCCGATTGCGGAAAGGACATCATCGCCGCTGCCGCCAATTTCATGGGCGGGATCGACGGGGTCGTCAGCAATGCGGGGATTATCTCGGGCGCACCGCTGGTCGATCAGACGCTAGAACAATTCGATCGTGTGTACGCGATCAACACGCGCGCCACTTGGCTGCTGGGCCAGGCGGCTCATCCCTATCTCGCCCATTCGCGCGGGGCCTTTATCGCCACCGCCTCCATGTCGGCAACGCAGCCGACCCCGGGGCTCGGCTTTTATTCGTCGAGCAAGGCGGCGCTGCTGATGCTGATGCGGCAATGCGCGCTGGAATGGGGGCCGGACGGCATTCGCTGCAACACGGTGTCGCCGGGGCCGACCTACACGCCAATGACGCAGGCTGGCTATGACGACCCCCAGCGCCGGGCACAGCGCGAATCGATGATTCCGCTTGGTAAGCTGGGAATGGCCGAGGACGTGGCCAATGCGATTATCTTTCTGCTTGAACCGCAAGCGGGTCACATTTCCGGCATCGATATTCTGGTGGATGGCGGAATGAGCATCAACCTTATGCCCGCCACGGGTGGCGGAACCGGCCAAAAGGCCAGCGAGTAAATTCAGGATTGGAGATTGAAATGCGCATTGCACGAGTAAGCAAGGACGGCCGGATCGGCCTCGCCGCCAAGGTCGATGGCGAGATCAGGGTTGTCTGGGACAGCGAACTGGCCGACCTCGACGCAAAGATCGCGGAAGGATCGTTGGCGGCGGCCGGCAAGGCCGCGGCAGACGGCGAAGTCGTCGATGAAGCATTGCTGAACTTTCTTCCCCCGGTCACACGGCCTTCTAAGATCGTCTGCATGGGCCTCAACTATCGCGACCACGCGGAAGAATCTGGCTTCGACATTCCTGATTTTCCCGTGCTGTTCGGCCGCTTCCCGTCCAGCCTGATGGGCCACGGCGCGCCCATTATCCTGCCGAAAATCTCAAGCCAGCTTGACTGGGAGGCCGAACTGGCGGTCGTCCTTTCCAAGGGCGGCAAGAACATTTCCGAAGCCGATGCGCTAGATCACGTGGCCGGATATTCGGTCTTCAACGATGCCTCCCTGCGCGACTACCAGATGCGCACGCCGCAGTGGACCGCGGGCAAGAACTTCGACGACACCGGCGCTTTCGGCCCGTGGCTGGTCACGCCCGATGAAGTCCCTGCAGGCGCTTCTGGACTGAAGATCGAATGCCGGGTGAATGGCAATGTCATGCAATCATCCAACACCGGCAATCTGATCTTCACCGTCGCCAATACCATCCATCTGCTGTCCACGTTCATGACACTTGAACCAGGGGATGTGCTGGTGATGGGCACCCCCGGCGGTGTCGGCGTGGCGCGCGATCCGCAGGTCTGGATGAAGGCGGGCGACATTTGCGAAGTGGAGATCGAAGGCATCGGATTGCTTAGCAATCGTGTCGTCGCAGAATGAGCTGAAGCTCGACTGTAACGGGAGAGATACATGGCGCAAAAACGCGCAGGTGCGCTTGGCGTGCATTCGATCGACCATTTCGGCCTCCAGGTGCCCGATCTGGCTGTGGCAAAGGACTTCTACACCGCATTCGGGCTTGACGTGCGCGAGACCGATGCCGGGTTGGAACTCTATACCTTTGGCCACGACCAGTGCTGGGCGCGGATCGTCGAAGGTCCGGTGAAGCAGCTGCGCTACATCAGCTTCGGGGTGTACGAAGAAGACGAAGCGCCGCTGCTCGCCCGGTTGGATGAGAACGGCGTGAAGCGCATCGAAGCGCCCGCAAAGGCGCCTAACTGCGGCACTTGGATCCTTGGCTTCGACGACATGCCGATTCACCTTGCGGTCGCCGAAAAATGTTCGCCCGATGCAAAGACGCAGTTTCAGACGACTTCGTCTGCTGCTGGCGAGTCGGGCGCCATTTTCAATTCGAAAGCGCCCAAGACCAAGCCGCGAAATCTCTCCCATTTCGCTATCTTTACATCGGATGTGATGGCGGCGACCCAATGGTACGAGGAAAATCTCGGCCTGCGCCTGTCCGACGGCAGCGGCCCAGTTGTCGCTTTCCTGCACGGCCCGCATGGCAGCGACCATCACCTGCTTGCCCTGGTCGGATCGACGCATCGCGGCATGCACCACAGCAGCTGGGATGTCGGTTCGTTCCAGGAAGTGGGCCTTGGATCGGCGCAGATGATGCGCGCCGGTTACAAGGAAGGCTGGGGTGTGGGTCGCCACGTTCTTGGCGGCAACTACTTCTACTACGCCCGCGACCCGTGGGGCAGCTATGCCGAGTTTTCGGCCGATATCGATTTCATCCCGGCAGACTGCGAATGGCCCGCGGCCCAGCATTCGCCGGATGACAGCTTTTACCTGTGGGGCCCTGACGTGCCCCCCGAACTCGTCCTCAACCTTGAACCCGGAGCGCCCGAATAATGGCTGTTTTTCTTCTGATGCATGGCGGCGGCATGGGCGGCTGGACGTGGAAATTCATGCGGGATGCGCTTGAGTCCAAGGGGCACACGGTATTCACCCCCACCTTCACCGGATTTGGCGAACGGGAACATCTGATCGGCCGCGACGTCGGCAATGCGGTCCATGTGACCGACATCGTGAACGTCCTTAAGTATGAAGATTTGTCGGACGTCATCCTGGTTGCGCATTCCTATGCCGGCACCGTCGCGCCAGGCGTGCTGGCGCAGGCGGGCGACCGCGTTCGACGCGTCATCTATCTCGACGCGATCGTGCCCCACGCGGGTGAACGCATCGCATCGATGATGGGTTTCGCGAGCGAAGAGGAAGCCGCCGGACTGGATGCCATGCTGGATGGCGGAGAGGGTCCGATCGGCTCGGGCGTACATGAACAACAGCGCGCGATGGCCAAGGACCATCCGCACATGATGGATCGCAATCGCGAGAAATGGCTGCTGGACCACCTGTCTGACCAGCCAATGCGCGCCACCAGCTGCGTCATTCCCGTCGGCGCGGAATCGATCACCCATCCGGTGGATTATATCGCTGCCGAACACACCATCATGGGCATGATGCACGAACGGGCCGAAAAGCTTGGCTGGACGATACACAAGCATCCGGGCGACCATGCTTTCAATGTAGGCGATCCCGAAGGGCTTGCCGACATGATGCTGGAGATCGTGGGATGATCGATGCCGCCAAGCTGTTTTCGGTAAAAGGCCGTGTCGCACTGGTTACCGGCGGCAGCGCCGGAATCGGCCGGATGATCGCCGTAGGCCTCGCCGCAGCGGGTGCGCGGGTCTATATCTGTGCTCGAAACGCGGAAAAGGTCGCTGCCGTGGCCGACGATATCCCCGGCGACGTCATCGGCATCGCTGCCGATATCTCGACCATCGACGGCATCAAGGCGCTGGTAGCCGAGCTTTCGGGCCGCGAGAAAGCTCTGCATGTGCTCGTCAACAACGCAGGCACTCTGTCCGACGCCGCGATCGACGAATTTACGGAATCCGATTGGGACGGCGTCCTCGACCTCAACCTGAAGAGCCCTTTCTTCCTGTTGCAGAAGCTGTTGCCGCTGCTGCGTGCGGGGGGCAGCGCACAACGACCGGCCAGCGTGATCAATATCGGGTCGGTCGGCGCGCTCAAGGTCGGCCCGCGTGAAGTCTATGCCTATCAGGCATCGAAGGGCGCGATCCACTGGCTGACCAAGTCGC
>JAPYSD010000532.1 GCA_029936705.1 Croceicoccus sp.
ATCTCGTCCATCAGCTCGACGCCCGCGACCAGCATGTCGTTCTGCAGCGCCATCGACTTGACGGCGGCACGCTCCTGCCCCTCGACCAGCACGCGGACCGTGCCGTCGGGCAGCTTCAGCAATTGCAGGACGCTGGCGATCACGCCGATGTCATAGAGGTCGTCCGAGGTCGGATCGTCGCAGCCGGGATCGAGCTGAGCGACCAGCATGATGTCCTTGTCGCCCGCCATCGCGGCTTCGAGCGCGGCGACCGATTTCTCGCGCCCCACGAAAAGCGGCACGACCATGCCGGGAAACACCACGATGTCGCGCAGGGGAAGAAGCGGGTAGCTGTTCATCTGTCACTTTCCGAATGTTCGGCGAGCAGGCCCGGATCGGGATCGCTCGCACTTCTGGCGGCATCGGCGCCGGGCCCAATGGCCCGATTGCCGCCTTTTATACGCCTGCCCGCCTGTGGGGGAGACTGCCTGCTCCGTTTTCGACCCTTTTCTGCGCGCCGGGGCTGATCCAGGCGGCAAGGGCCCAAAGCATTAGCGGGCGTTTCCCGCTGCATATGGGGCGCAGGCTGGCGAGGACAAGTTCCCCGCCGCACTAATCCGTTTTGGAGCAAGCCCGCGCGCCGCGCGGGCCTGGGGGTCACGGGCCCGGGGGTCAGAGGCCCAGCTTGGACAGGTCGAAGCCCGGCGGCAGGCCGGCGCCCTGCTGAACCTTCTGCATTTCCTCGTTCGCGCGGCTGTCGGCGCGGCTGCGCGCATCGTTGAACGCGGCGGCGATCAGGTCTTCCAGCATCTGCTTGTCCGACGGGACCATCAGGCTGTCGTCGATCGCGACGCCCAGGATGCGGCCCTTGGCGGTGCAGCGGATCTTGACCAGCCCGCCGCCTGAAACGCCCTCGACCTCGATCGAATCGAGCGTCGCCTGCGCCTCGTTCATCTGCTTCTGGATGTTCTGCGCGGCCTGCTGTGCGGCCTGGAGCATTTCTTCCATCGATTTCATCGTCTCGGTCCTTATGCCTGCCGGTAGCGCGGTTCTTCGCCGGCGCCACCATTGTCCATGCGCCCGTGTTCGAGCAGTTTCGCACCCGGGAAGGCTGCCAAGGCAGCCTTTACCAGCGGGGATTCGTGAACGCCGCGCGTCTCCGCCTCGGCCCTTGCCTTGGCGGCTTCGCCCAGCGAGGGGCCACCGTCCTCGTCCGGCGCGGCCTGCTCGACCTGCCAGCGCGTGCCGGTCGCCTGCAAAAGCCCTTCGCGCAGATCGGGTCCGGCATCGCCCTTGTATTCGGGGGCAAGATGGTAGCGCAGCGTGCCGGGCGCAAGTTCCACCACGCGCACATAGTCGCGCATGATCTGCCCGATGCGCAGCGCGCCCGCATTCTCGACGCTTTCGACCAGTTCATGCCAGTCCAGGCGGGCGACCGGGGCGGGTGCGGGCGATCCGCCCTGCCCTTCGGACGAAGGCGCGGGGGCAGGCCGCGACGCGATATCGTCCAGCCTGCGTGCAAGTTCGCCCGGATCGGGCATGTCGGCGGCATGCATCACGCGCAGCAGCGCCATCTGCACCGCGACCAGCGGGTCGGGCGCGGTGCGCACCTCGTCATGCCCCTTCAGCAGCAATTGCCACAGCCGGTGCAATTGCGCGGGGCGCAGCTTTTCCGCCCAGGCCGTGATGGCATCGCGTTCCTCGGCCGTGGGGGCATCGGGCTGCGATCCCTTGCCGCCGCGGCTGCCCAGCTGGAAAAGGGTGATCCGGTGCACCAGGTCCATCTGCGCGCGCATCAGCGCGAGCGGCTCGACGCCCAGCGCGTACTGGTTGTCGATCACCTCCAGCATGTCGGCCCCGTCGCCCGCCAGCAGCGCGGTCAGCAGGCGGCGCTGCACGCCCTTGTCGGCCAGGCCCAGCATTTCGCGGACCTGCGCGGCGGTGACGACCGTGCCGTCACCCTCGGTCGCCATGTCGGCATGGGCGATCGCCTGGTCCAGGATCGACAGGCCGTCGCGGACCGAACCCTCGGCCGCGCCAGCGACCATGCTCAGCGCCTCGTCCTCGGCCTCGACATGCTCCTCGCGGCAGACCCAGGCGAAATGGTCCTTGAGCATGGGCGAGGTGATGCGGCGCAAGTCGAAACGCTGGCAACGCGAGAGAACCGTGACCGGCAGCTTGTCCACCTCGGTCGTGGCGAACAGGAACTTCACATGCGCGGGCGGTTCCTCAAGCGTCTTGAGCAATGCATTGAAAGCATTGCGCGAAAGCATGTGAACCTCGTCGATGATGTAGATCTTGTAGCGCGCCGAAACGGCGGCATAGCGCACCGCCTCGATGATCTCGCGCACGTCGTCGACGCCGGTGTGGCTGGCGGCGTCCATCTCGATCACGTCGATATGGTGCCCCTCGGCGATGGCGCGGCAGGGTTCGCACACGCCGCACGGGTCGATGGTCGGACCGCCCTGCCCATCCGGGCCGATGCAGTTCAGCGCCTTGGCGATCAGCCGCGCGGTCGATGTCTTGCCCACCCCGCGCACGCCCGTCATCAGGAACGCGTGCGCCAGCCGGTCGCGCTTGATCGCATTGGCCAGCGTCTGCACCATCGCGTCCTGCCCGATCAGCTGGTCGAACGTCTGCGGACGGTATTTGCGGGCCAGCACGCGATAAGGCTGCGCCGGTGCTGCCGGGGCCGCGGCGGGCTGGGCAGGAG
>JAPYSD010000032.1 GCA_029936705.1 Croceicoccus sp.
GGCTTCCCCGGCGTCGATCTGCCGAGCGGCAAGACCTCGATCCTCGACAGCCCCGGTTTCGCCTTGGCGGCGTCGTCGCTGTTCAGCATTGCGGGCGGCACCAACAGCCAGTTCGGCCAGATCGGCAGCATGGCGGGCAGCATCGGCGGTCAGGCGCTGGGCAGCAGCCTTGCGGCGCTGGGTGCGTTCGGCGGCCCGTTGGGGGCCGTGGGCGGTGCCATTCTGGGCGGTGTCTTCGGTGACCTGATCGGCGGGATCAGGAACCCGAACCGGACGGCTCGCGCGCTGGTCACCGGACCGGGCAGCATCGATGTCGCCGGCAAGGACAAGGGCAACTATGGCGCGGCGAGCGGGCTGGGAGGGTCGTTGCTGGACGGTCTGCAGCAGATCGCGGACGCGCTCGGCGCGGAGCTGGGCAATTTCTACACCACCATCGGGGTGCGCGGCGGCGATTTCAGGGTAAATACCGATGGTACCAGCCTGAAGAAGAAGAATGGCGCCATCGACTTCGATGGCGATCAGGAGGCTGCACTTCGCTTCGCGATGGCAGATGCTATTGCCGATGGTGCGCTCAAGGGCATTTCGGACGCTTCGCAGCGGATCCTGAAGGAAGGTTCGGGCAACCTCGAAGAGGCAATCGAGAAGGCTGTCCTGATCGAGAGCATTCCCAGGCTGCTGCGCGAACGGCTCGACCCGCTGGGTGCGGCGCTGGATGCCATCGACGAGAAGTTCCGCAAGGTGGCCGACGCGCTGCGCGAGGGCGGTGCCAGCGCCGAGCAGATCGCGCAGGCGCGCGAGTTGTGGAAGCTGGAGCGCGAGGACGCGATCAGCCAGATCGGCGATGCGTCCGAGAGCCTGAAGACCTTCCTGAACAGCCTGAACGCCGGGTCGAACAGCCCGCTGTCGCTGCGGCAGCAACGGGCCGAGGCCGAGGCGCAGCTGAAGCCCTATATCGACCAGATCCGCGATGCGGAGGTGGCGCAGGCGGAACTCGACCGGCTGAAGGCCAGCGGCGCGAGCTCCAGTGACATCTCGGCCGCCGAGGAGGCTGCCCGGCTCGCGGCAGGCAAGATCGACCAGCAGGGGTTCCAATCCGCGTCCCAGCTCCTGCTGGGGCTTGCGCGGCAGACCGATGCGAGCGGCGGCGGTTTCTTCGCCGAGTTCGACCGCATCCGGCAGCTGACCGGCAGCGCGATCGGCCTGATCGACGGGGCAGTGAAACAGCCAGGCGAGGGCAAGGATCCGTTCAGCGAGCTGACTGCCGAAAGCACGAAGGTGAGCGCCGAACTGCTGGCCGATGCCATCCCGCTATTGAAGTCGATCAATGACCGGCTCGCTGGCCGCGCTGGCGACCCGACCGGCAGCAGCTGGTTCTGGGATCCACGGCAGTACCAGGCAGCATGAGCGCCCTTCCCGCTGATATCGTTCGCGCGACGCGGCAGGCGCGGATCGTGCGCCGCACCGATACCGCGATCCAGTCCGCCTTCGTAAAGGCGCGCGACCAGGGCGACGATCCACAGGCCGGCTATTTCCAGAGTGCCGCCGATGCGAGTGCGGCGCTCGAGGCGCAGGCGGCGCTGATCGGCACGTTCCGCCGCCGCTTCAGCGCGCGGATCGCGGGGCCGGTCTGGATCGACCCGCTGACCGAAGTGCCGAGCTGGCACCTGACCGACAGCGAAACCGACATGGACGATGACGTGATCGTGACGCGGATCGAAATCGATCTGGAGGAAGAAGTGACGCTGGCAGAGGTAATCGGCTGATGGCGAATGCAATCCTGCTGGAGCCCAAGGCGATGGCCAGCATCACTGCCAGTGCCACGGCTGCCGGCTATGATGCCGCCAATATCGCGCTCGACCCGTCGGGCGTCGTTTGGAACAGCGGCGCGGGCTCCTCCACGCGCAGCCTGACCATCGACATGGGCGCGAACACCGCGATCGATTGCATCGTGCTGACGGGGCTGGCTGGCGCGCAGGCGGGCTGGACGTGGACGATAGACCTCGCCACGGCGGCGCAGGGAGCGTTCTCCGGCAGTTTCTGGACCAGCAGCAGTGCCGACCTGCTGGCGGGCAGCGTCATGCCCGAGAGCGGGCTGGGGCGGGCGTTCTGGCAGGCCGAGGAGGGGGCGCCCTCCGCAGCACGCTATGTCCGCATCAATTTCGCCGGTCTGGGCGGCGCGGCGGTGCAGGTCAGCCGCGTCGCGATCGGTGCGAAGATCCAGCTCGACCGCAATTTCCAGTACGGCGCGGCCCACGGCGTCCGCCCGATGGGATCGGCCGATTTCTCGACCCGGGGCGCGCTGCTGGCGCGGGCGGGCGTGCGGCTGCGCGGGCTTGGCATCAGTTTCCTGCATGCCCACCGTGACGAGGTCGAGGAGAAGATCAACCCGCTGTTCGAGCGTGTCGGCAATAACCGCCCGATCGCGATCATTCGCGACCCCGCGCCGCACGAGCAGCGGCAGAACCGCATCTATTTCGGCGTGCTGACGGGCAATCTGGGCACGATCAATCGCAGGCCGGGCGGATGGCAGGCCGACTTCAACTTGGTCGACCTGGAGCCGGTTGCGTGAACTCCTACCTGATCCGGATCGATGCGCAGGACGGCGCGGGCGATCCGCTGGTGCTGCGGCTTGCAAGCCACGATCACCATGCGGTCTGCCATCTGGATGGTGCGGTCTGGTGGCCGTTCATCGCGCGCCTGCCCGCGCTGCGCTATGACTTCTTCGGCGGCGACTTTCGCGGGGCGATCACCGCGCCGGTCGCGAACTTCTCGGCAGCAACTCTTGGTTGGCCCGGCTTTCTTTCGGCCCGGTTCGCTGGCGCGCGTTTTCGGCTGTGGTCCGGCGAGATCGGCGGCGATTTCGCCAGCTACACGCTGCGCTTTGACGGGCTAATCGGCGCAGAGCCGCAGATCGATCGCGGCATCGCCCAGTTCGAAGCCGGACCGGACGACGCGTGGCTCGACAAGCCGCTGCTGACATTGTTCGAGGGTACGGGCGGGCTGGAGGGGCCGGACGATCTGGAAGGCCAGCCCAAGCCGCTGGCGCTGGGCACGCTGCGCTTCGCCGCGGGCACACAGATCGATGCGGTCGACAACATCTGGTGCGTGTCCGGGCACGGCGCGATTCAGGACGTGACGGCTGTCTATGACCGGGTGGCGAGCCTTGGCCCCAGCCATGGCGATTTCGCGAACATCGGCGTGCTTCAGGCGGCGACGATCCCGAACGGCAGCTGGGCGACCTGTCTTGCCGAGGGGCTGGTCCGTTTCGGCGCGCCGCCCGACGGCAAGGTGAGTTTCGACGTCGAGGGCGACAACGCTGGCGCGGGCGGCTTCGCTGAACTGCCGGGCGAGGTGATTGGCCGCATTGCCGAGATCGCGGGCGGCACGGTGGACAGCGCGAACCTGGAGGCGCTGGATCTGGCGCGCCCTTGGCCGCTGGCGGTGGACATCACTAGCCAGACCACGGCGCGGCAGGCGATACAGGAGATCGCCGACAGCATCGGCGCAGTCGCGGGCATCAGCTGGACGGGCAGGCTGTTCGTACAGCCGCTGAGCTTCGGTGCCGCCAGCATGACGCTGGCGACCGATGGCAGCGCGATGCCGCAGGTTGGCGAGATCTCGGCGCTGCCGGTCTCCGCACCGTTCTGGCGGCTTGCCACGCGGGCGGAGCCGACATGGGTTGTGCATGATCCGGGCGAGGTCGCGAGCGGGTACAATTATCGCGGCGAGTGGAATGCCGCGCGCGTCTATCGGCTCGACGACTGGGTGGTGATGCCGGACGGCAGCACGTGGGTCTATATCTACCCGACGCCCAGCAGCGGGAACGAGCCGGGGCCGGGCAGTGCCTATTGGGCTGAGTTCGAGGGCGGTCGGGGCATCACGACGACGCGCTGGCCCGCGCTGCCGCCGGACAATCCGATGGTGGGCAGCCTGTATTTCGATCAGTTCATGAAGCCGTTCCGCTTCGAAGGCTATCCGCTGGAGTTCGAGGGTGACCCGCTGGAATTCGAGGGCGATCCGCTGTGGGGGCCGGGCTGGGTCAGCGTTCGCGACCGGGCGCTGGAAGACGTGGTCAACGACCTGCAGGCGCTGGACGACGACAGCGTGTTCACCGTGGTCGAGAAGAAGATCGCGATCGACCGCAACCGCTGGCTGCAGAACGTCTATCAGGGGCTGCTCGCGCAGGGTGCGGCGGTCGGGTACGACACAAGCGCGCTGACGGCGGCCTGGACGTCCTATGTCGCGGTGCGCGATTCCATCTCGCCCGCTTGGAACGATCTGTCGGCCCCGTCGGACTTCGGCGGGGTGCCGTGGGACGCGGTTCTGGACGAGCTGGAGCAGGCGATCGCCGCGGCGCAGGCGGCGATAACCGGCGGCGCGGGCGTCGAGGTCATTCCGCCCGAGGACCAGCAGGTGCAGCTTGACGGCGACAGCAATGCGGAAAGCGGCGAATGGCCGCGCACCCTGACGCCGACGGTCAAGCGCGGATCGCACGACATCCGCGACGATGACGATGCAAGCTATGCGATCACGGTTACCGGGGACGTGACGGCAACGGTGAACAACACGGCTGCGGATCCGGACAAAGGCAAGATCACCGTGACGGCAGGGACGGACGGCACGGTCGAGCTGACCGTCACCGTCTCCGGCTTCGTCTATGGTCCGTACACGATCTCGATCACGCCGAAGGCCAACAAGAACTTCTTCGGCACGGCGGCGAGCGGCGGCACCGACCTGGGCAACGGGATGATCATGACTTGGCGCGAGATCAACGTGGGCGGCAATGCCACGGCGAAGTTCGATTACGGCGGCGACTATGTCTATTCGACCTTTGCGCACGCATGGATTTCGGGCGGCAATGGCGGAAACAACGCCCAAGATAACAACCCCTATATCGATTACGACAATGGCGGCGACCAGCTGGACGGGGCGTGGGTGACGCAGGCCCGCGACGATGCCTGCCCGGCCAAGCTGATGGCGATAGGGCAATAAGGACGAGACATGGCGACACAGGTTGAGCAGCTTCCGAATTTCGCGACGGCGGATATTCCGGAGGTCTATCTCTACGGGATCAAGAAGGGCACGCCGAACAGCCAGGGGCTGGTGCCGGTCAGTTCGCTGGGCGATGTCGATCTGCCCGGTGGGGGAACCACCTCGCAGGAATGGGCGCCGAACTGGACGGGCGATGCGAGCTGGTATCTGCCAGCCAGCGAAGCGATGCAGATCGCGCAGGGCAACGCCAAGATCGGCACCGGGACGATCACCTTCGCGAAGTCGACTACTGCCGCGCCGGGCACTTTCACCACCACGACGCTTCCCGTCACACTGGAGGCCGGGGCCTGGCTGCGCGTCACGGCTACGGGCGTCTCCGGCTTCTGCGCCACGCATCTGAGGCGCGTCTGATGCTGATCGGGGGAATGCCTCATCCGCAAGGCACGCCTGAACCTGCCTTCTGGCAAAGCATCCATCGTTTTACGGTAGCCAGCGCGAATGGAACGCAAAACGTTGTCGTTCCCGGTCTTGGCTTTACGCCCAAGCTGGCGCTGTTCATCACGAACGACATCGGAATCGGGGCAGGCTCCAGCACGAACTGCGCGGGCAGCTTCGGCGCGTTTGATGGAGCGAGTCAATGGTCGAGCGCGTGGCAGCAGTTTGATGCGTACTCGGCGAGTGGCGCTGGCCAGTTCCGCAAAGCCTCAACAGACAAGGCTTTGCGGATCATAGGCACCACGGAAGCGAACGCCGTTTCCTTTATACCTGGCGGTGTTGCTCTAAACGTCACATTCGTGACGTTCGCACCGATTGTTACCGTAATTTTCTTCGGCGGCACCAGTTATAGCGCGAAGACCGGTGTTTCCGACACTGTTGGCGGCCCGCGCAATATCCCGCTCGGGTGGCGGCCCGACGCTATGCTGTTCCACACCGTGAACTGGTCAGATCCCCTCGACGCGATCACGCGCGACGGCTGCTACGTTGTTGAAGGTTTTGCCAGCTTTGACGGATCCACGATCCGGCAATGTTCGCTGTCTCATCGATCCGATGGCGGTTCTACTCCCAAAGTCACTCGTTCGGCGCTTCGCGATAACGCCGCACTTTGCCTTCCCACGGCAGGAGGTGCGATTCAGGCAGTAACCGCATCGGCAAATGCGACCAGCATGACGATGACTTCGGGCGCCGGTAACACCAATTATTTCGGCTATATCGCCATGAACTTCGGGGGGGCTGCGCAGGCATGGGCTGGCGTCGTCAACAGCCCTACAGCCACAGGCCTTCAGAGCATCACCGGCCCGGGATTTACTCCCAGCCTCGGCATGATGCTGGTAAGCGATATGCCTGCCGTGAACACATGGTATGACAACGGCAACGCCATGGGATGGGGCTGGTCGACCTTCGCGCAAGGCGTTGAGTTCTGCAACGCCTATCAGATCCGCGACAACTTGGACCCTACCGACGCGAACACCTTCGAAGCCGACATCGCGATTAAAGTGCCGGACCACACCGCCGCGCCCAATTTCGTGGCCAACCTAGACAGCCTTACAAGCAGCGGGCCGCGTTTCCTTTTCACGAACGTTGATGGCGTAGTCTGCAAATGGCCGTCGCTGTTTATCGGCGAATCTGCCGCTTAGCCCTGAACTCCGGGGCCAGATACCCCCTGACTGATTATGAGGTCGCCATGAAATACCCTGCAGGTGCGGGCTGATGCCGCTTGCCGAGTTCGATGCCAATGACTGGTCCGACATCATGCGCTGGTGGTCCTTCGTTGGCGCGGCGCAGGCGCTGCCCGCGATCGGCAAGGGGATCGCCATCGTGCGCGCCAAAATCCGCAGCGGGCGCCGGACGGTGGTGCTGCCGCTGATCACACTGGTTTATGCCGGATCGGCGCTGATGGGTTTCCTGACGTTCGTGCTGATCGCGGGCAGCATCATCCCGTTCACCTCGCGGATTTCGGGCTTCGGGCTCGATCACTGGATCTTCGAAAGCGTGATGGCGGTGGCCTGGTCGCTCGGCGCGGGCGGTGCCTGGCTGGCGGCGGTGGCGTTCTCTCGCGCGCGCAAGATGCGGATGCTGGCGGCGGGGTGCTGGTTTGCAGCGGTTTGCCTCGTCGCGACCGCGACCGCCTGACATGGTGCCGGGAGGGGGCGAGGCCGCTGCGAAGTACGGCCCGGCCATGGTGATCGCGGCGCTGGGCGCGCTCGACCCGCTGGCCGCAGCGATCGCGTTCGGCATGGTGACGGGCTGGGCCACGCTGGCCGCGGTGAAATACGACGAGGGCCAGTCCTGGGCCGAGATCCGCAAGGCGATGATCGTGGCGCTGATGGTCGGCGGCGCGGGCGCGCTGTTCGCGATCTTCATCGTGCGGGCGCTGCGGGCCGATCCGCTGGGCGCGGCGCTGATTTCCTGCGCCATCGCGTTCGGCGGAGTTCGCGCGATCAAGCGGCTGCTGGGCGGGACGATGAAGGTGCTGCTGTGGCTGTTCGACCAGCTCGCGCCGATGGTCGGCAAGATCGCGGACAAGCGGCAGGCGCAGGCGATCGAGATGGCGCGGCGCGGATCCGAGGAGCGCCGGCGGATGGCCGGGATCGTCGCGGGCGAGGACCGCGAGCAATTGCAGCAGATGGCCGAGCAGATCGACGATCCGCCGCCAGAGCCGAACCGAGACTGAAGCCTTCGCCCGCCGCCGAGCGGGCTTTTTTGTGGGAATCGCAGATGACGATTGACGATATGATCGAGCGCACCATCGGTCACGAGGGGCGATACTCGAACCACGCTGACGATACTGGCGGCGAGACGATGTTCGGCATCACGAAGGCTGTCGCCCGTGCCAATGGCTACGGCGGACCGATGCGCCAGCTGACCCGCGACCACGCGAAGGCCATCTATCGGCAGCAATATGCCGACAAGCCGGGCTTCTCGGCGGTGGCGCGGGTTTCCCCGGCGATCGGCGCTGAGCTGTTCGACACCGGCGTCAACATGGGGCCGGCCTATCCCGCGCTGTGGCTGCAGCAGTGCCTCAACGCGCTGAACAGCGGTGGCACGCATTATGCCGACATCAAGGAAGACGGCGACATCGGACCAGCCACGCTGGCGGCGCTGCGCGCCTTTCTCGGCCGGCGCGGCGATGCAGGCGAGCGGGTGTTGCTGAAGGCACTGAACTGCCTGCAGGGTGCGCGCTATATTGACCTGGCGCAGCGGCGGAGCGCGAACGAGAGCTTCCTGTATGGCTGGATTGCCAACCGGGTGGCGCTGTGATTGAGCGCCGCCGTTCGATCCGCAGTTTCGCGCTGGTCTGCGTCGCGATCACGTCGGTCTTCATCATGGGGATGCGGATATGGACGCAGTACCTGATCGCAAGCACCGACTGGTGCGCGAAGGCGTTGGGCGCGGCGAAATACGCCAATGGCCGTCCGGCTGCGGCCATCGACCAGTGCTTCGAACTGATGACCCTGCAGCTCGAGGCGACATCGCGCGGAAATCTTATCGATTCTGGCGTCATCGCACTGTGTCTGCTCGTCCTGATGGTGATCGTGGTCGCCGGGGGAAGGTTCTACTTCAAGGCCTCGGAGTCGGGCGTGGAGACCACCATCGGGCGCGATGAAGCCGCGCGGGCGGTGGCGGGTGCGGCGGAGGACAAGGCCGAGGAGATCACCGGGGGCGATACGCCGCCGTGACGCTCTGGTGCCTGAAATGCGGGGAGCCGTTCGATCCGGTCGATGCCATCCATCGGGGGCGGTGGACGCTTGGAGTCGATTGGGTCGCGATCGACGACGAATTCCTCGCCGTGACCGCGGCAGAAGCCAAGGCGCTGTTCGCTGTCGGGCAGGGTAATGGTCGTCCGGTCAATCGATCGTTTGTGGCCGAGTTCTCGTGCAGCGAGCGGGCCGAATACCCTTTGGCGACGCTTGCAGCGCGCCTCTCGCAACTTCGCGTGAAACTCGGTTCTGCCTTCCCGCTGGTGACGGTCGGAGAAGGGCTGAGCTGGCGCGATCCACTATCCGGCAGCGAGCCGGGAACGCCGCATGGTGTGGCATTGGAAGAAGGGAAGTGAGTATGGATTTCAAGGCTATCAACCCGCTTGCCTGGACGGGCCTGCGGAAGTTCCTCCTGATCATGGCGGCGGTTTTCGTCGCCTTCGCGATCCTGACGGGCGCGACGCTCTATTTCGTCTCGGGCGTGATCTGCATTGCGGCGCTGCTGGTTTGGGAATGGCGGGCGCAGCGCAATCTGGCGGCAGCCACGCCGGGCGTGCAGACCTTTGCCGCCATGTCCACGAAGCCGCAGACCGACACGGTGGTCGAGCAGCTGATCATGGTGCTGGCGGTGATCGCCGCGGTGCTGGGCAAGGAGATACCCGAGGCGAAGATTCAGTATGTCGCGCAGGCGATCGGCATCTTCATCGCGCTGATAACCGGCGGGCGCGACCTGTGGAAGACTCTGAAGCTCGCATGGGCGAGTTTTCGCGCGTGATCGCGGGATTCGACGCTGCGGCGTGGAAGCGTTGGGGATGGCTGCTGATCGCGGCCATCCTTGCGCTGACTGCTATCACCATCGGCTTCGCCTATGTGCGGGGCCGGTTTGCCGCCGAGGAAACACGCGGCGAGATCGATGCCTCGCGAGCGGATGCCGGCATCGCCAGCGGGCGAGACGCCGCCGACACTGTCGGCGCGGCCGGCACGCGCGAGCGCGCCATCGATCAACAGACAAGGGAAAACGACGATGCGATCCGCAATGCGCCGGGGGCTGATGTCCCTGTTGATGATGGGGTGCATGGTACCGGCATTGACAGCCTGTGCCGGCGGGCAGCCTATCGTGCTGACCCGCGCTGCCTGCAGCAGCCTCCTTCCTGACGAGTGGCGGAGCGGTGTCCCCGGCGCCCCGCTGCCGGAAGGCAACACCGCCGGCGACTGGATCGCGTTCGGCGATACGCAGACGGCTCAGCTCGACAAGGCGAACGGGCGCACCGCCGATGTGATCGGCATCGTGGAGCGTTGCGAGGCGCGTGATCGGGCGGCGGTGAAAGCCGTCCGGCCGAAGATCCTTGGGCTGTTCTGATGAGCGTATTTGCGAGCTTTGGAAGGCCATTCAGATATGGACGGCCATTTGGCCTCGATCGCGGACGCAGAAGGACAATAGCGCCTGGTCCATCGTCATATCTCACCGCCGACACGACCGCCTTCACCGCGGATGATACGAGTATCACCGCCGACACCACTCTGATCGAGAATTGAGGCCATGGCAAAGAAGACGATAAACATCGGGCAATCGGCGAATGACAGGACCGGCGATGTGCATCGCACCGCGTTCGCCAAGTGCAATGACAACTTCGACGAGCTGTATGCCTCGCTGGTGCCAATCGTCGCGAACTTCACCTCCGATGGAGAGGTTCGGTTCTATGCATCTGAAGCAATGACTCTCGCTCAGCAGGCGACGAGCGGCATCGGAACCGTGACCTATGAAAAGTCGACTTCAGGGGCTCCGGACGACTTTGCCAGCACGACGAGCCCCATAACCCTCGAAGAGGGTGCATGGCTCAAGATTTCTGCAACTTCCGTGTCAGCGCTGTTCGCAGTGGCATTGAAGAGGACGGCATGATTATTGCTCCGCTAACCTTTGAAACGTATGCCTCTTCGCATGACGGATCGCAGGACCTTTCTGGTTGGAACCGCTTTCGGGGCGCTGTGCGGAATATCGGGCGGCTATGCTCTCTCGCCGAGAGGGGAGCCTGAAATGATCATCCAGAAGATGCCCTATCCGATCGTCGTGGCGCCGACCGATCCCGAGCACTGGGCCTACGTTGTGCTTCAGGAGCAATACACCGGCCTCGGGATCGACGAGAGCCGCTACGGGCAGGTTCGCGAAGGCTCGGGCGGGAACATCGCCCTGAGCAACGGTTCGCTCGTGCTCGACGGCAGCGGCCCCGGTGGTCACGCCGCGTGGAACAACGACCGGAAGGAATTCAACCCTACGAACAAGGATTTCACGTTCGAGTTCTTCGGGGTGGTTTTCAACTCCACAGGGGACTGCACCCTCGCCGGCCAGGAGCAGCTAATCAGCGCATCGTCCGGGCGCTGCCAGTGGAACATCTATCGTCGCAGCGGACAGTGGATTGTCACGTTCAGCGTCGACGGACTTACCAAGCCGCTTCAGCTGACAGCCGCCCAAGCGCTGACAGTCAGCGTCCCCTATGACGTTGCCATAGAAAGGTCGGGCAGCACGTGGAGGCTTTACGTCAACGGCATGATGCTGGCCAAGGCCACAGCATCCATCGCCCTCTACGATTTCATCACTACTCCGCGCATTGGGGCGCGCCTGAATCTTGGGGCCTACGACGACTTCTTCAGCGGCTCACTGAAGGCGGTCCGCTGGACTGTCGGCGCGGCGCGATATAACTCTGACGCAGGGTATACAGTTCCTTCCCTGCCGCTGCCGCAGGGCAGCACCGGGATCGCCGGGCAGCGAGCAGCCCCTGGTGCTTGGACGTGGTTCAATGATCCGCGAGCGATCAGCTACGCATCAGGCTCCAAGCTGGCTTTCACTGGCATGACACGCCGGACAAACCTCGATCTATTCGAGGCCAGTGCGCCGTTCACCAATTTCACCAGAACCCAGCTCGATCCCGATAACTGGACGCAAAATGGGGCGGGCAATGTTCCGTCCGATGACCACAACAATGCTGGCCTGCTGCGCCGCGCAGACGGAAAGCTGATGGCTTTCTGGACGGAACATAGCATCTCGAATGTTGGATATTACTACTCAGTGTCTGGGGAGGCGGATAGCGGCGCCTCGTTTGGCGCGATTAACGACATAGATCCTCAGCTCGGCGGCGACAGGTACACATACGCGCTGCCTTTCCAGATGACAGGCGAGGCTAACAGTCCGCTGCATCTGATTTTTCGCGAGCACCTCGTGGATGGATATGCGGTGTGGCGCCGATCTACCAGCACGAACAATGGGGCGAATTGGGCGGCACCAATCACCTTCCTCGATGCGGGCGGCGGCGATTACAGCCCCTACCTCAAAGCGGTACAGAGCAGCCCGACCCGGATCGACTTCGTCTGCACGGACGGGCACCCGTCCTACACGCCGGTGGTTTCGATCTATCACTTCTATTACGAGAACGGGACCTATTACGACACGGACGGTACGCCGCTTACCCTGCCGATCAACCCGGTTACGGCACTAAGCCCGCTATATGATGGGACCATTACCCCAGCATGGATTTGGGATATCCAGATCAACGCCGATGGATACCCGGTGATTGCCTACACCAACTTCCCGACTGTGGACGATCATCGCTACCGCAGGCTGGAGTACAATGGTACGTCGTGGGTCGATGAGCAGATCGTTTCCGCGAACGGAGGCGGCCTGTATGCGGGCGAGCCGCATTATACGGGCGGCATCTGTTTCGATCCGGCCAACACGAACGTCGTCTATTGCTCGATTAAGGACGGATTCGGCATCTACCAGATGTGGAAGTTCACCAAGGGCGGCGGAGCTTGGTCGGGTGTCAAACTGACCTCTGGCATCCGTCCGAGCATCAGGCCCTTCGTGGTGCCAGGCACGAACCGACTGCTTTACCTTAACGGCGTCTATAATTCGCAGTTCGACTGGCACACGCACATCTGCATCCACGATATTGGATAGCGCCCCGCGGAGCAGGTCAATCCAAGCGGTATCACTCTTCTCAGCTTTGAGTGGTTAGCTGCGCGATTTTCTAACGGCCAGTGGCTCGAAGCGATAGCATCTCAGAAGGAAGGTTTGAGAAATGCCAATTCTCGACGTGACATATCATATTGCATCAGATGAAGGGGTGGTTTGGGTAAGTCCCGGGCAGCCACTTGGGGTTGTTACCCAGCAGACAGGCTCGTCTGAGCAACTCGATTTTTCGAGCTCTAGCGACGAGGGCGGTACAGCCGCGACAGGACGTGTAGCGCGGCTGAAAGCGAAGGATGCCGCCTGCAGGGTCGCGGTAATAGCTTCTGGAAGTGCTTCTTTGAGCAACAGTATGCTCCTTCTCGCCGGCGATACAGAGTTCCTATTCGTCCCACCTGGCTCCTTCGTCAGCGTTCTGGCTGATGCATGATAGCAATCCGGCAGCAATTTTTCACCGCTTGAGTTTGTTCTTCATCCGTTCCAGCAGGGTGCATGGGCCGGACAAAACTCGATTCGATCAATGAATTCGCACGCCATGGATACAAGGTGCGTGTAAGCTGCAGGTGCGGGCGGAAGGTCGACTGGTCGCCGTTCGAGATGATCGTCATGCTGCAGAAACGACGACTGCCATACGATGTCGATAGGCTGGAGCCCAAGATGCGCTGCGGTTTCTGCGGTGCACGCGGCGCGAAGATCAGCGCAGCGATGTCGGAGATCAGCAGCAACGTGCGTTAGCTTAGATCCCGGACAGGAATTGCCAGATCTGCTCAATCGACCATGCGAAGAATATCAGGGTCGACAGCAGCAAGGCTGCAAATTCCAGCTTCAGCTTCATGCCATTGCTCGAAGGGTGAGCCGCCCTGCTCGGGGTGACCAGGGCGGCTCTTTGATTAGAAATAGCTTTCCCGAGCGGCGTTTTACTCAAGCTGTCAGATCAATCAAGGGGTTGGCACGTCAATCAACAGCGCCTGACCGGCAGCTTTCGTGAAATTGGAGTGTAAGCGCCTCAGGTCGGTGCGGTAAAACTGCGGTAATAGCGGCGTGACATGGCTGTCTGTTCGCGCGGCGTTCTCATTTCACGAGGCTGCAGATTGGCAGTTTTCTGCGCTTTTCGTCCGACGCCGTTTCAATGGCATTGTAGTTTCCAGCGGGCTCGTTTCTCGGCAGCACCTTTCCTTCAGAGACTTTCTGAACCGACTTTTCAGCATGGCCAACATGGTTCAGAACGTCCGGGTGCAAGAATCAGGATCCATTCTTCCCGGACGCCATACCTCCAAAGAGGTATGGCTTATTCAACCCGGTTTACCTGTCGTTCATCAGTGTTGACTTAAATGGCAACAGTCTTAGATTTGTGCGATCAGGGATTGCTGATCAAGCTCGATGCGGATCTGCCTGGCGGTCAGCAAGAACTGAGGATGACCTACCTCCATCCAAGGGTGCAAAAATGGCTTGAAAGCGATTTACACGATCTTGAACCGCGGTGGACCACCGAACTAAGTCCTGCGGAACAGTTGGCCGCCTTTGTCGAGATTTGGGCGTCCGGTGATGCCATTCTGATAGGTCACCAAGTGAAGCCGTTGGTGCATCTGGGTGACGGGATTTGGGAATTTAAGACCGAGGACATTCGAATGTTCGGATGGTTTGTAGCACGTGATTGCTTCATTTGCTCCGCTATCGATGATGCAACGCGGGTCAAAAGCTTGCACCTGTACCGCCCCTACTGTGAGCAGGCTTGTCGCGATCGAGACGCCTTGCCGCTATCAGGGGCGAAATTCGTTTCTGGGAGTAACCCGATCGATGTCGTTTCGAATTTCAGTTTCCCCTAAGCGGCGTGCCGCAGCGCGGTTTGTTACCCGTGTTAGAAGGGAGCTTCAGACGGCCTTGTCTAACAGCGATGCGGTTACACAAGCTGATATCGCTCGCTTGCTCGAGGTTGACCGCTCAGTCATACACCGGCAGCTGAATGGTCGCCAAGACATTCAACTTGGTCGGGTCGCTGAGATTGCGCTGGCGCTCGGCTACGAGCCGGATTTTCATTTGGTAAAGATCCAAACTCCTGTGGGTTCGAACCGAGAGGTTCCGGTTCAGCAATCATCCTTCAGCGCCAAGTCCGAGTCAGCCACTAATACCACTACAATCTCGTCAGTCTCTTCAAACGATTTTGTAGCTGCATGAAAGTCTTGCCATTCTCATGCGCCGCAGTGTTTGCTGAAGACATTAGAAATGAGGAACATGGCCTTGTCACAATCGTCGGTGTGTTACCCGACAATATTAACACCGATCAGAAGGTCGAGGGATCTCACCCAGTATTTCCCAAATTAGGTGTCTATGTTCGGATCGTACTAGCAGTTGGGCAGATCAAATCACACGAGATTGTTGTGAAAATGAAGAACCCTTCAGGGTCGGTCTTATTCAACGCGCCTATCGACCCAGAACTGATCAAAAAAGAGATAGAGGCGGTAAAAGGCAGCGACAAACCTACCATTACGCTAGTGAACCGGATGGTTGCAGCGCCGTTCCATCTTCAGGAGATTGGAAGGTACACTGCGGTGGTTGAATATGGGGGCGATGAATATCTTGCCGGCTCGCTGAACTACACGGGGCCGAAAAGCGACTGAAGGTTGATCAGGAATGTCGCTTTGGCTCCAGTCGTTACTCATCGATGGAAAACTCGGCGACCCTAATCATCGTCTCGGGTTGAGCGATGTGCAGGCGCAGATCAGCGATCTCAACGGCAAGAGATCCACCTGTTGAACGGCTGCGGTTTTTATACCTTGCGCAACAAAGCTAAGGTCGGTTCCATTCCGCAGTTTGCTGGTAAGCTATTGATTTTTCGTTGACCGCAAAAGGTGCATTCCGCGAATTTATTTAGCTAAATCAATGTTAAAGGCGGGTTTTTGGTACCGCCATGCGCAGGTTCGAATCCTGCCGCCCCAGCCA
>JAPYSD010000533.1 GCA_029936705.1 Croceicoccus sp.
GCGCTGTTCAGCGGTGGCTTGCAGGCGGGTGCTTACATTCGCTTGGGTACGGGTGAAGGCTGGCCAGTTGCGCTCAAGCCGCGCGACTTCAAGGTCAGCGATGGCGAAGTTGTCAGTTTTGGAACAACGCTGGATGGACTGCCCAATCTAAGCTGGCAGCGAGACAATCTCGCGCCATTAGGAACAGGTGAGACTTACAACATCTACGCGCAGAACCTTACCACTACCGGCTTCACCGCTAGGCTGCGCATCAACGTACCCGCCGTTCCTACTAACCACAGTAAGACATCAGACGTTGCGGGTGCCTCAGGGGAGCCAACTAGAGTGATAGACAAGTCGAGCGATCCAAACTCACAGGATGGCATCTACACCATAAGCTACTCTGGTACCGCTACGCTTTTTGGCTTCTACCAAAACCCAAATGGCGAAATTCCATAAGGAGAGAGCATGGCATACAACTATGAAGGAAGCGTAACAATCGGGGTGTGGGTGAAGCGCTCTGCCGGATGGCAGAAGGTAGCAACCCGCTACACTGGCGTTGGCCCATACACCTACTCAACTGGCGGAAGCAGGACGTTCAACTACACCGGCAGCGGTTCGGTCAACTTGGGTTCGGACGTACAGAAGGTTGGGCTAACCGTCGAAGGTACAAGCGTCGGCACTAGTGCCACCGTCACTGACTTTACGAAGCTGGAATGGCAGGCGGCAGGAACAGCGGCAGGCGACAGGTCGGCAACGCCAAACGGCCAGAAATCAACTGTCACGGTAAGCCCGTAAGGAGTGGCGATGGAGCGAGTTACCCTATTTGAAGCATTGCAGATGTCTGGTTATCACGAAGACCAGATAAACCCTGACGGCTATGTCTGTCCTACCTGCAACACTGTTTCCCCCGCATGGGCAATGAACGCGCCTGTGCCGCTTGAGAATGAAGAGGTGGTGCTTGCGGACATTCGCTGCACCAACTGCACAATCGACCTAGAGCGCCAAGCGATCTTTGAAGCCGAGCAGCTAGAGAAAGCAAGGCTTGAGGTCGAAGAACCGTGGAACACGGACGAGGGTATTGCGCTCAAGATCGAACGCAACCGCCGTATCAATGAAGCCATGTGGGCGGTGGACGAAAACACCTCTCCGCTTGCTGAGGCTGCGAAGGAGGAATGGCGGACCTATGTCAGCCAGCTTCATCGCATCACGGTCGATTATACCTGTCCTGCTGATGTTGTCTGGCCAGTCGAGCCAGCGATCACCTATCCATGATGAACCTAACGATTGATGGCCAGCGATCCGACGTACCGCTAGCTGCCATCGCTGTCTTTGAGGAAGGCGCATTTGTAGGATTGACGAAGGACGGACCTGTCGTTGTCGCCTGCCAGACATCCATTGACGATTTCGGCGTGCAAATCCCCGATCCTACAGATTGGATGGAGTTGGTCTGTAGGACCAACGGCAAGCGCTTCTTAGTGCGGCGGAGCAGCGTTCTGCAAGTCGGTGAGGAAGGCACAATCGCCTTGCAGCATGGTGCATTCCGCGCAGTCTACGACACGTTAGAAGACGCCAAGATTATCCGCACGATTATGTCTGCTCCAACCCACCGCGACATACCCGATGGGATGGAATTAGTAGACGCTGAACAGCTTCGCTGCACTGAACGATCAGCGACTCTTGCGCGACTTAGGAGACAACCTGATTAATAGTTCAAAATTTGCGACCTGCCATAACGACAGTGGTCAAGCGCGGTAAGTTGAATCTAATCATGAATTAACAACTTCAACCTCGTGTTCTGGAAACTCAGCCAGATGATCATTTTTGTCCTTAGTAGCTTGTTCATGGCTATCTCGGAGAGGACCTGACCAACCTTTTGTCGGGAAATGAGTGCTAGAGCATTGCGCAAAGTATCTAGGCATCTAAAATCATCCGTCTAACCCTGACTAAAACTTTTGCATAATCCATCTTCAATTGCTTTTTCGTAATGGACCGAAGGTACAAATAGAGCTTCCGCAACCCCGCTAATGCGCGCGTTTTTTCCAAGACCACGTTGCTTTAATTTGTACCAGTAATCTATTGAGGTTTCTGTGACGTTTCGGAATCCGGAATCGGTGTATTTTCCCGGAGGCGGGAGGTGTGTAATAGATCTCTTCCAATAGTCACACAATTTATAGGATTCATTCTGAGTCTTTACCTCAAACCTGAAAGAGTCAGCGGTGGGCATCCATAGAACCGCGCCAGAGATTGGCAAGGTTCCTCCTATAGTAATCACATCCCAGACAGCATTTGTAAGATCGGTTTCGATACTTGCGTCTGCGCGAAACCCGTAGGAGAAGCATACTTGCACAGCTCCATAAGAAGAATAGGTGGCCATTCGATCTTCTTTCGGCTCTACGCATTCTTTCTTATAACCGAACTGATACGCTTTGAATGAAGCCTCGTAAGGCTCGCTGCTCTCCACGACATCTTGTGCTTGGGATAGAGCCTCTTCAGTGCTGGCGATGACACCTGCACTTGCTACGACCGGAAGCAAAAATGCCAAAGAAACGAACGCTTTCTCCAATTCGCCCTCCTTTGCCTTACGCATCGTGGTTTAATACTATTTACAATAAAATCGAGGGGAGTTGTACTACTTTGTTTAGCTTTTTAGAGCGGTTTCCATTCATTCCGGTTCATATCCGCAGGATTTGAAGTAATTGGT
>JAPYSD010000534.1 GCA_029936705.1 Croceicoccus sp.
GTCTGGCCCCTCAGACGCCGGGCGGCGGGCATCCGCCCGCCTTGGCTTCGCGCCAACAAGGCGCGGCGGCCATTCGGCCTTGTGGGAGTCGCTGCGCGCGCGATTAGTGGTTTGAGGCCCTCAGACGCCGGGCGGCGGGCATCCGCCCGCCTTGGCTTCGCGCCAATAAGGCGCGGCGGCCATTCGGCCTTGCGGGAGTCGCTGCGCGCCCCGTTACAGCGCTGAACTGCTACGATCTTGCAATGTCCTGTCGCGCCGTTCCTCCGGGCGCGCAGCGACACCGGCAAGCGCGAAAGCGCGCCCGAGCTTATGCGAGGTAGCCAAGCGGGCCGGATGGCCCGCGCCCGGCGCTTGAGGGCCCGGTCAAACAGGCAGCGCCAGTTCCGCCACGATCCCGCTCTTGCCGTCCGTGCGGTTCGTGATGCTCAGCGTGCCGCCGTGCTGTTCGGCGATGGCGCGGGCCAGAGTCAGGCCCAGGCCCGCGCCGCCGGTGCCGCGATTGCGCGACGGGTCGCCGCGGCGGAACGGTTCCATCATGAAGGCGATCTCGGCATCGGGGATGCCCGGTCCCTCGTCCTCCACGCGCACGATGGCCTGCCCGCCGCGCTTGGCGACGCAGACTTCGCACCCGCCCGCATAGCGCAGCGCATTGCCGACCAGGTTGCGCAGCGCGCGCCGCAGCCAGGTCGCGCGCAGCGGCAGCACCACGCGGCTCGTCTCGCCCAGCAGGACGTTCTCGCCCATGTCCTCGTATTCCTCGACCACGCTGGCGACCAGCGCGGACAGTTCGGTCACTTCCAGCGGGTCGGACGGGCGGCCCACGCGGGCGAGCGAGAGAATATCGTCGAGGCTGTCGGAAATATCCTTGATGGTGGCCGCCAGCGCGGCGCGTTCGGCATCGTCGTCGACGCATTCGATCCGCACGCGCAGCGCGGCCAGCGGCGTCTTGAGGTCGTGGCCGATGGCGCCAAGCATCACGTCCTTTTCATCCAGCAGCGCGCCGATCCGCGCCTCCATCCGGTTGTGCGCCGCGATCAGCCGCCTGGTGTCGAGCGGCCCCTGCGGCTCGACCTGTCCGCCGGGCGGGGCGACCGGGTTGGCGGCAAACGCCTCCACTCGCCGCGTCAGCGCGCCCAGCGGCCCGGTGATGCGCCGCAGCACCAGCGCCACCACGCCGACCAGCACCAGATAGATCAGCAGCGTCTGCGCGATCAGCGGCCAGCCCAGCCCGCGCGAGCGCGGCGGTTCGAACACCCGCGCCAGGATCAGCGGGGCGCCCGGCGCCATGCGCACGGCGGCGATGGTCACGCGGGCGGGGCGCGGAATATCGGGCATGCGCCGCTCCACGAAACCTGCCGCCCGTTCATCGTTGTCGAGGCTGCGCGAGAATACCGCCAGCTGCGACGCGGCCATGCCCTGTTCGCGCAGGATCGCGTCCAGCCGGGCGGTCAGATCGTCGTCGACCATGTCGCCCTCGTGCCGGGGCAGCGCGCCCACCTGTTCCAGCCGCATCGGCCCGAACCCACCGCGCCGGTCCCGGTGGCCGCCGCGCAACCGGTCGCGCCACCAGCGCCCGGCGCGCCGTTCGTTATTGTCGGAAATCATGCGCCCCGCGATGATGCGGAACGCCAGCGCATGCGCGGTCTCCGCCTCGGCCCGTTCGACCTGCGCGCGCCAGACCAGCACCGCGCCGACCGCCTGCGCGACCAGCAGCGCGGCCGCGATGGCCAGCAGCACCTGCCCCTGAAGGCTTCGGGGGAATAGTCTGGGCAGGCTTCGCGGGCCGATCCGGCGCGGCATCGACCTCACCCGTCGTCGCTGACGGGATCGTGCCGCGTCACGTCGGCGGCCAGCATGTAGCCGCCGCCCCTGACGGTCAGGATCAGCTGCGGATCGCCGCGGTCGGGTTCGACCTTGCGGCGCAGGCGGCTGATGGCATTGTCGACGCTGCGGTCGAACAGATGCGCCTCGCGCCCCTGCACCATGTCGAGCAGGCGGTCGCGGTCCAGCACCTGGCGCGGATGGTCGAGGAACGCCTTGAGCAGCCGGAACTCGGCCGAGGAAATGGCGACCACCGCGCCTTCCGGATCGGTCAGCCGCCGCTTGAGCGGATCGAGCCGCCAGCCCTCGAACATGTAGTCGCGCTCGATCGCGGGCACCGCCTCGGCGCGCGCGGAACGGCGCAGCACCGACCGGATGCGCGCGACCAGCTCGCGCGGCTCGAACGGCTTCACCACGTAATCGTCGGCGCCGATCTCCAGCCCGACGATCCGGTCGGTCGCCTCGCCCCGCGCGGTCAGCAGGATAACGGGCAGGCTGCGCGTCTCGACCAGGTGGCGGCACAGCGACAGCCCGTCCTCGCCCGGCATCATGATGTCGAGCAGCACAAGGTCGGCGGGCTCCGCCTGCAGCATGGAGCGGGCCTTGGCGGCACTCTCCGCTTCGCGCACGGCAAAGCCCTGCTTGCCCAGATAAGCCGCCAGCGGTTCGCGCAGCGCCTTCTCGTCATCGACCAGCAGGATGCGGTCGGGCTGCGCAGGCACGGCCTGGGGCGCGGAAGCCATCAGCTTCCGCGCCCCCTGTTCTGGTCGGCAACCGGCGGCGTACAGCGCAGCATCCGTGCCCCGTTGCCAGCCGCGCAACCTCCCCCGCAACTTCTGCCGGGCGG
>JAPYSD010000535.1 GCA_029936705.1 Croceicoccus sp.
CACATAATAGAGCGCCCAGCCCGCGACGACCGAATAGAACCACAGGATCAGGAAAGCGGCGAGGATCTCGATCCCGCCGAACACGCGCCAGCCGGTGGACACGCCCGATCGTTCGGCGACGCGGGCGATCGAACCGGCGGCATCCTCACGCCCGGTCCGGCCGATCATCACCTCGGACAGCACCAGCGGCAGGCCGATCAGGAAGACGCAGCCGATATAGACCAGGACGAAGGCACCGCCCCCGTTTTCGCCCGCCAGCGTCGGAAAGCGCCAGATATTGCCCAGCCCGACGGCCGCTCCGATGGCGGCCAGCAGGAACGCCGTCCGCGAGGACCAGCCCTCTTCCCCGGCCTGTCCAGTCGCACCCGCCATGTATCCCTCCGTTTCACCTGTAACCGACCCGACTTATAGAGAGGAAACGCCTGCTGGAAACCCGCCGATGGCCGGCGTCCACATCGCCGGCCCTTCGCGGCCCTTCCCAGCGGGTCGGCGCGCCGCTAGAAAGCCGCCATGTCAACGACCTTCCAGCTCGACACCGCGACCAGCCGCGCCAATCCCACGCCCGCCCCGATGAAGCGGCTGACCGTGCCCAAGGTGATGCAGCGCAAGAAGGACGGCGTGACCGAAGAGCCGCTGGTCATGCTGACCGCCTATACCGCGCGCATGGCGCAACTGCTGGACGCGCATTGCGACATCCTGCTGGTGGGGGATTCGCTGGGCCAGGTGATCTATGGCCTGCCGTCCACCCTGCCGGTCACGCTGGACATGATGGTCGCGCACGGGGCGGCCGTCGTTCGCGGGTCGTATCACTCGCTGGTGGTCATCGACATGCCCTTCGGCAGCTACGAAGCCTCGCCGCAGCAGGCCTTTGCCAGCGCCAGCCGCATCATGGCCGAAACCGGCGCGGCGGCGGTCAAGCTGGAAGGCGGGGAAGCCATGGCCGAAACCGTGCGCTTCCTGTCGCAGCGCGGCATCCCGGTGATGGGTCACGTGGGGCTGACGCCGCAGGCGGTGAACGCGCTGGGCGGCTACATGGCACGGGGGCGGAGCGAGGCTGAGGAAGCCCGCATCGTCGCCGATGGCAAGGCCGTGGCCGATGCAGGCGCCTTCGCCGTCGTGGTGGAAGGTGTGGTCGAGGATATCGCCATCACGCTGACCAGAGAGCTTGCGGTCCCGACCATCGGCATCGGCGGTTCGGCCCAGTGCGACGGCCAGGTGCTGGTCGCCGAGGACATGCTGGGCATGTTCGAACGCACGCCGCGCTTCGTGAAACGCTACAACGACCTCGCCACCATCATCTCGGACACGGCAGGCGAATACGCGGCCGAGGTCCGCTCGCGCAGCTTCCCCGGCGAGGAGCAGGTCTACAAGGCGAAATAGCCTGCAGGCGGCGCGCCGCCCTTGACCTGCACCCGCGCATGACGGATGCGGACAGGCAATGAGCCACCGACTGTTCGTCGCCATCAAGCCGCCGCCCGACGTGATCGACATGCTGATCGACACGATGGAAGGCATCGACAATGTCCGCTGGCAGGGCGAGGACCAGCTGCACCTGACCCTGCGCTTCATCGGCGAGGTCGATACGCCGCAGGCGAACGACCTGGCGGATGCGCTGGGCAATATACGTGCGCAGAGTTTCGACCTGTCGATACGCGGGGTCGGACATTTCGAGAGGAAGGGCAGGCCCCACACGCTGTGGGCCGGCGTGGAACAGTCCCCTGCCCTTATCCGATTGCAGCAGAGCGTCGAGGGGGCATGCCGGTCCGCCGGGCTGGCACCGGAAACGCGCCTGTTCGCGCCCCATGTCACCCTGGCGCGGCTTTCGGGAAGAGCAGGCGACATCGCCCCCTTCCTGGCGAGGCACGGCGCCTTGCGCAGCGAGCCTTTCAGGGTCGAACGCTTCATCCTGTTCGAAAGCACGCTTTCCGCCAAGGGTGCCCATTACGACCCCGTGGTGGCCTTTCCGCTGTCCTAGACCGCCAATGCGCGGGCGCCCGGCTCTCCCAGCCAGCGAGCTTCCGCGCCCCAGACCCCGGCGATCACTGCCTCGTCCAGAGCGTCCTCGGGCCTGCCGTCCGCGACCAGCCTGCCGCGATCGAGCACGATCACGCGGTCGGCATGGTTCATCGCCAGGGCCAGATCATGCATGACGATGGCCAATCCGCGCCCATAGGCAGCCTGGCAGCGCAGCAGATGCGCCAGATCGCGGGCATGTCCGATGTCCAGGCTGGCGAATGGCTCGTCCGCAAGGATGAAGCGCGGTTCGCCGGCCAGGACGCGCGCCATCATCGCCCGCGCCTTTTCGCCGCCCGACAGCGTCGAGGTGGGGCGGTCCATCAGCGATTCCAGCTGCATGTCGCGGATCGCACCGGCAATCGCCTGGTCGTCCGCCTCGCGCCCTGCCCGGACAGGTCGGCCGGGCACCGCGCGCCATGGCAGGCGGCCCAGGCCGACCAGGGTGCGGACATTGACGTCCCAGGCCGTTTCCGCCTGCTGCGGCAAATATCCGATCCTTCGGGCCCGTTCGCGCGGCGGCAGCGCGGCAAGCGGGGCAGCGTCGAGCAGAACCTGCCCGCTGGCGGGAGCGATCAGGCCCGCGAGTGCGGTCAGCAAAGTCGATTTTCCGGCACCGTTCGGACCGCAAATGGCCGTCAATTGACCTGGCC
>JAPYSD010000536.1 GCA_029936705.1 Croceicoccus sp.
ACCGAGGGCCGCGCCGAGCTGGGTCACAATTCGACGCTCTGGCTGGAATGCAACGCGGCAGAGCTGCACGGCGTAAATTTCCGCAAGGGCTGCTATGTGGGGCAGGAAAACACCGCACGCATGAATTGGCGGCAGAAGATCAATCGCCGCCTGCTGGTCGTGCCGCTGGGCCGGTCGGATGAGAAACGGCGCCGGATCGCCTATGACGATCTGGACATGGCGGTGGATCACGTCCGGATTGCCGATGTCGACGACGATCTCTGGCCGGGCTGGCTGGCCGTCGAACCGCAGGAAAAGGGCTAGACGCTTTCGCCCCGCGGCAGGGTGGCGATCAGCTGGCGCGCGGCGATTTCCCGCGCTCTCTCACGCGGAAGATCCAGCGATTGCGCCAGCGATTCGCCGATGGTCGCGTCGCCCAGTGCCTGCAGGACCAGGGTCATCGTAACCTCGCGGACGATACGCCAGTCCTCGTCTTCGCGGCTCAGGTCCTCGACCAAGTTGTGGATCGTGTCGAAGATCGGATCCAGCGTATCGGCATTGCCCGACACCATCGTCCAACTGGCAAGTGCACCCGCCCCCTCGCGGCCGAACGCGTCGAAGACCAGGTCGACCAGTTCGCGCGCCGTGCCCTCGCCCGCGCGGCGCTTGTTGACGGCTTGGGCGATCGATTCGCAGATCGAGTCTGCAAGGAAACCGGCGAGCGCCTTTTGCAATCCGGCCGCGCTGCCGAAATGATGCAGAAGATTGGAATGAGTACGCCCGATACGCGCCGCGACGGCCTTGAGCGTCAGCGACTGGGGACCGGTCTCGATCAGCAATTCGCGCGCTGCTATCAGTGCCGCGCGCTGGCTGTCTTCCTGGCTTAGGCGTTTTCTTGTAGCCACCGGCTCTCGATTACTCAGGTGCGACCCCGTATTTAGGGATACACGGTTTCCCTGCTTCATCAAGTAACTACGGCGCTGCTATATCTGCGTTTTTCACGCGCAACCCGGCGTGTCAGGCTGCCTGCAACTGCGCATCGGGCATGCTGCGCGGCCCTGAGGGGTCCGGCAATTGCGCCATCAGCGTCAGGACCGCTTCCTCCGCTTCGTCGAACAGGCCCAGGTGCCGGAAGGCCGGCGCCAGCCAGATCCGCGGCTGCCAGCGCCCCTTGCGCACGATGAAACCCGCCGTGCCGGCAACGCGGTCCTGCCCGATCGTGGGCATGGTCACGATCAGCGGATGCGCCAGCTCGCCCGCGCGCAGCGGGTCATGCGCGGCAGGAACGCCCGCGCGGTCGATATTCGCTCGGTCCTCTGGCCACGCGGGCCGAAGAAACAGATTTTCGCTACGGATGAACAAGGTTCCGCTCCCATGGTCGCGGTCACGTCCTAGCGGCGCCGCGTTTCAATATGGTGATAGTCGGGCGACAATTTCCTTGCCGTATGCGTCCGACGCGCCTTCTAACTCGCTGTTAACGCTTCGGTTCCACCGAACGCCAAAAAGGGAGACAGGCCGTGGCCCTCTCCCTTCAGGCCGGTCAGAGCCGGCGGGGCCATCCGTTGAACGGGACGGCCTATCGCTGGGGCTGCCCCTTTACTCGGCGGCTTCCGCCATGGCGTCGACCGACACGTATTTGCGGCCAAGCTTGCCGTCATGGAAACGGACCTTGCCCTCGGACAACGCGAACAGCGTGTGGTCGCGGCCCATGCCGACGTTCACGCCCGGGTACACCTTGGTCCCGCGCTGACGGATGATGATGTTGCCGCCGACGACTTCCTGGCCGCCGAACTTCTTGACGCCAAGGCGACGGCCCGCTGAATCGCGACCGTTGCGCGAGGAGCCGCCTGCTTTCTTATGTGCCATGGTGTGATGCTCCTACTTTGGTGTTCAGCCGACCGACACGATGCGCAGCAGGGTCATCTGCTGGCGGTGTCCGTTACGACGGCGATAATTGTGACGGCGACGCTTCTTGAAGACGATCACCTTCTCCGACTTGGCCTGCGCGATGATCTCGGCCGAAACCTTGACCTTCGACGCGTCCTTCAGCTCCGAGCCTTCGCCCGCGAGCAGAATGTCGCCCAGTTCGATCTTGTCACCGGCGTCACCCGCCAGTTTCTCGACCGCGATCTTGTCTCCTTCGGCGACGCGATACTGCTTGCCGCCCGTGCGCACGATTGCGAACATGTTCAAACCTGTCTGTTCTGCCGCGAAGCCACGACCCGGCGTCAAAGCGCCGATGTTGTATCCGTGCCGATCTGCGGACGTTTTACCGGCCCAGTGCCAATGCAGCGCGCAAAAGCACCCGGTAAAGCCGGATTGAGCGGTGCCCGTTACTGGCTATGGCCCGCCCTGTCAATTCCCGATCCGCGATTCCCGGTCGGTCCGTCCCAGCGGACCTTTCGGTGCACGCGGGCGATCTTGCCTGCTGGCGGATCGCCGCCAAGCTGCTATCAGGCGCGGTGATGATTGCCCAGCGCCCGCTTCTCCTCGCTCTCGCCGCCTCGTTCGCGCTCTCTGCCTGCGCGTCCGATCCGCGCTATCCTTCGCTGGCGATCCGCGATTTCGAACGGGTGGAGGGGAACGCCTCGCCGGCGGAACCGGATGATGCGGCTACCCCTGCCCCCGCCCAGCTGCCCGCCGGTCTGGGCGATCGGTTGGCTGAGCTGCAGCGGCAGGCACAGGC
>JAPYSD010000537.1 GCA_029936705.1 Croceicoccus sp.
GCCGAAGCCCATCTCGCGCAGGAACAGCGCTTCGTAAGCGATCAGCGCCGGGACCCAGCCGCGGGCGGACGGCGCATGGCAGATCGCGTCGAGCACCGCGTCGAGCGCGTCGTAGAGCGCGGGAAACGGGCTGCGTTCGGGCAGGATCGCGGCGGTGAGCGCGGTGACCCAACCGATCGCGGCGGCGGGCAGCGGTTCGGACAGGAACGGTGCGCGGCTGGTGACCAGCTCTGTCTTGAAGAAGGGGAGCTGGCTGGCGGAACGGGCGGCGATGTCGGCCTCTACCCGGTTGCCGGGGATCAGCACGGGGCGCATCCGCCTGCCCCGCCCGCCCGCGACATAGCCCGCGACCAGCCCGTGATCCGCCGTCATCAGCCGCGCGATGGCGGCATTCTCGCCGTGCGAACGGGCGGCGCAGACGATGGCGGGGGCGCGGATGTGCATGGGGGCGCAGCATTGACGCGGCGCGCGGGCCTGCGCAAGTGACGGCATGGGCGGGAGCGCGGTGCGATGATCGAGAATGGCTGCCTGGAGACCGAACGGCTGGTCGTGCGCCCGTTCGAAATGGGCGACGTGGACCGGCTGATTGCGATCTTCGCCGAACCCGATGTCGCGCGCCACGTGGGGGATGGCGATCCGCTGGAGCGGGACGAGGCCGAGCTATGGGTGCGGAATTCGCGCGGCAATTTGCGGCGGTTCGGGTTCGGGACGGGGGCGGTGGTCCTGCGCACCAGCGGGCGAATGATCGGCTGGGCCGGGTTCGCGCGGCCCGAAGGGGAGCCGTGCGAGATCGTCTATGGGTTCGAGAAGGCCGCATGGCGCCAGGGCCTGGGGCGCGAACTGCTGGCGGCTCTGATCGGTGTCGCCGCCAAGCGCGGGATCGATCCGCTGCGGGCGACGGTGCATCCCGGCAATGCCGCATCAATCAGCCTGCTGACGCAGGCGGGGTTTCGCCTGGCCGATGCCGATCATGGCGGCGACGGGACGCGGCTCTACGTGCGAACGGCTTCCACCTGAACCTCGCCGCAGGCGCAGGGTTCGGGCTGGATCTTGAGCGACGCGTTCTTCTTCGCGGCAGCCTTGTCGGCGGCGACCAGCGGGTTCTGTTCGCGGCCCATCGTCCAGTTACGGTCCATGCGCACCTGCGGGTTGGGCGCGCACCAGATCTCGCCCGTGTCGTCGATGGCGGTCACCCAGATGAGGTTATGTTCCTGCCCGTAATCGATCATGCCAAAGGCATAACCGTGCCCCTTGCCGAGCACGTGGACGGGGATCGTCGGATTGAGCTGTGTGAACATTGGCGTGAAATCCCGTAGTAAAGGGTTTCACCAGCAATGGACGGATGTCGCGCCTGTTCCCGCGGACTTGCCGCAAGTTAAGTCCGGGCGAAATAAAACGCCCGGATGCCCTTATTTGTCGGCAGCTTTCTTCGTCGGGCCGTTCTTGAGCGGTTCGTCGGAGCCGGATTCGGCGCCCGCGTGTTTCGCCTCAAGCGCGGCGATGCGGGCGGACAGCGCCTCGTTCTCTTCGCGGGCCTTGGCGGCCATCGCCTTGACCGCGTCGAATTCCTCGCGGCTGACGAAATCGAGCCCGCCCATCGCTTCGCGGAAGCGTTCGCGCGCGGCCTCGCTCGCTTCGCGGCCCATGCCGGCGAAGGTGCCGGCAGCGGCGGTGAACATGCGGGTGAGGTCCGAAAGACGGGGATTGTCGCTTTGCATCGTCACAAGATGTGCCCGTCAGCGGCCAGTTTCAAGAGAAAACCCCGCCGCGCCAATACAGGCGCGGCGGGGCGTGCGGGTTACTCGTGCTAGGCTCCGGTCACTTGCGCTTCAGGTCGAAGCGGTCGAGTTCCATCACCTTGACCCAGGCCCGGACGAAATCGGCGGTGAACTTCGCTTCCATCCCGTTCTCGGCATAGACCTCGGACAGGGCGCGCAATTGCGAGTTCGCGCCAAAGGCCAGGTCGGTGCGGGTCGCGGTCCACTTGCGCTCGTCGGTGGCGCGGCTGCTGCCGACGAACTTCTCGTCGCTGTCGTCCTCTACCTGTTTCCACGCGGTGCCCATGTCGAGCAGGTTCACGAAGAAATCGTTGGAGAGCACGCCGGGGCGATCCGTGAGCACGCCGTCCTTGCTGTCGCCGAAATTGGCGCCCAGCACGCGCAGCCCGCCGACCAGCACGGTCATTTCCGGACCCGTCAGGCGCAGCAACTGCGCGCGGTCGACCAGCAGTTCCTCGGTCGGGACGCTGTGCCGCGTCTTCAGATAGTTGCGGAAGCCGTCGGCGCGCGGTTCGAGCCAGCCGAAATTCTCGACATCGGTCTGGTCCTGCGTGGCATCGACGCGGCCCGGGGTGAACGGCACCTCGACCTGCTGCCCGCCGTCCTTCGCCGCTTTCTCGATGGCCGCGCCGCCCGCAAGGACGACGAGGTCGGCGAAGGAGACTTTCTTGCCGCCGCTGGCCGAAGCGTTGAAGTCCGCCTGGATCGCCTCGAGCTTTGCGATGACCTTCGCCAGCTTCTGCGGTTCGTTGACCTCCCAGTCCTTTTGCGGGGCCAGCCGGATGCGCCCGCCATTCGCGCCGCCGCGGTGGTCGGAGCCGCGATAGGTGCTGGCCGCCGCCCAGGCAGGCTTGAATTGCATGCGTCAATTACATGCAGG
>JAPYSD010000538.1 GCA_029936705.1 Croceicoccus sp.
TGCAGAAGGTGCGCGACGGGCAGGAAATCCGCCTGGTCGCGCCGCGCGATCCGCCGGCGGGCAAGGCGACCTTGCGGCCCGCGGAAAGCGCCGATGGAGAATAGAACCGACCTTCCCATGCTGGCGGTCAAGCGGCCGCTGCTGGTGGGCGTGCTGAACCTGCTGATCCTGCTGGCGGGCATGGCGGCGATCTTCGGGGTTGAGGTGCGCGAGCTGCCCAATGTCGACCGTCCGGTGGTCTCGGTCTCGGCCGTGCTGCCCGGCGGGTCGCCCGAAACGATCGACGCAGAGGTGACCAGCATCCTGGAGGACGCGGTCGCACGCGTCACCGGCGTGCGCGAGATCCGTTCGTCGAGCGAGGAGAACAATTCCCGCGTGCGCGCCGAGTTCAATCCCGGCGTCGACCTGGACACCGCGGCATCGGACGTGCGCGAGGCGGTCAGCCGCGTCACTCGCGAATTGCCCGACCGGGTCGAGCAGGTGAACATCGTCAAGGCCGATGCCGACGCGTACCCGATCATGCGGCTGGTGGTGCAGAGCGACACTTTGGGCCAGGCGGAGCTGACCCGGCTGGTCGAGAACGACATCGTCCCCGAACTGCTGACGGCGGAAGGCGTCGCCAGCATCGACCTGTTCGGCGACCGCGCCCTGCAGATGCGGGTGGCGGTCGATCCCGCGCGGCTCAACCGGTTCGGGCTGACGATCACGGACGTGGCCGACGCACTGCGCCGCGCGCCCTATGACGTGCCGGTCGGCTCGTTCCGCTCCGACGCGCAGGAACTGGTCGTCAGGGCCGAGGCGAGCGCGACCGATCCGCAGCTTCTGCGCGACCTGATCATCAGCGGCAACACCCGCGTCGGCGATGTCGCCGATGTCGATTTCGCGCCTGCCGATGCCAATAATTTCGTCCGGCTCGACGGCAGGCAGGTCATCGGCATGGGCGTCGTGCGGCAGGCGAGTTCCAACACCATCGAGATATCGAACGCCATCCGCACCGCGGTGGACCGGGTCAACGAGCGTTTCGACAATGTCCGGGTCGAGGTGATTTCCGACGATGCCGAGTTCATCGAGATCTCGGTCAAGGAAGTGCTGATCACGCTGGGCTTCACGATCATGGTGGTCATCGGCACCATGCTGATCTTCTTCCGCGCATGGCGGCCCACGGTGATCCCCAGCACGACCATCCCGATCGCGCTGGTCGGTGTGGTCGCGGGCATCTGGATCATGGGCTTCTCGATCAACCTGCTGACGCTGCTGGCGCTGGTGCTGGCGACCGGGCTGATCGTCGACGATGCGATCGTGGTGCTGGAAAACACGCAAAGGCTGCAGAACAAGGGGCTGGGGCGGCGCGCGGCGGCGGTCGTGGGGACGCGGCAGGTGTTCTTCGCCGTGGTCGCCACGACGGCTGTGCTGGTATCGGTGTTCGTGCCGATCAGCTTCCTGCCGTCCGAAACCGGGCGGCTGTTCCGCGAATTCGGCTTCGTGCTGTCGGTCGCGGTGCTGATATCCTCGTTCATCGCGCTGTCGCTGGTGCCCGCGCTGGCCGCGCGCATCGACCTGACCAATGGCGGGGACGAGGGCGACCGGCTGACCCGCTGGGGCGGGCACATGCGCGACCGGTACATGCAGATGCTGGTCTGGTGCCTCGACCGGGGCAAGCTGGTCATCGGTGCTGCTGTCGTGCTCGCTGCGCTGACGGGGCTGCTCTATACGCAGATCGACAACGAGTTGGTGCCCGACGAGGATCGCGGCGTGATCGAGGTCGACGCGACCGGCCCGGACGGCGTGGGCCTGACCTTCATGGACCGCGAGCTGGACGAGATCGAGCGCATATTGCAGCCCTATCTCGACAGCGGAGAGATCGAGAGCACCTTTTCCGTCGTCGGCCAGTGGGATCCCAACCGCGTGCGGGTCACCGCGCAGCTTGCCCCGTGGGACGAGCGCGAACGCAGCCAGAGCGACATCGTGTCCGAGCTGAACCCGCCGCTGCAGGAGATCCCCGGATCGCGCACCAATGCGCGCGGACGCGGCACGCTCAGCTTTGGCGGCGGGGGCGAAGGGCTGGAAGTCGCGCTGACCGGCGGCGAGTACGAGAATATCTATCGCTCCGCGCTGGCATTGTCCGAGGCGATCGACACGCGGTCCGATATCCTGTCCAATCCCGACATCTCCTACCAGCCGACCCAGCCGCAATTGTCGCTGCGCATCGACCGGCAGCGGGCGTCCGACCTGGGCATCGACCTCGACGACCTTTCGCAGACGCTCGGCGCGATGGTCGGCGGGGAGGAGATCGCCGACCTCAACGTCGGGGACCAGGCGGTGCCGATCTTCCTGACATCGCGGGCGGTGTCGATCACCAATCCCGCGGACCTCTCGAACCTCTATGTCCGCACGCAATCGGGCGGCATGGTGCCGCTGTCGCTGGTGACCGAGGTGGTGGAGCAGGGCGTCGCCGCGCAGCTCGACCGGACCGAACAGCGCCGCGCGATCGAGGTCGACGCCGATATCGCGCAGGGCGTGTCGCTGCGCGACGCGATCAGCGAGATGGAACGCCTTGCGGATGAGACGGTGGCCGAGGATATCGACATGCTGCTGCAAGGCGACGCCGAAAGCCTGAACGAGACGTCGAGCGACGTGCTCGTCACCTATCTCT
>JAPYSD010000539.1 GCA_029936705.1 Croceicoccus sp.
CTTTATGCCCGGGCGATGGAGCTGAAGGCGTGAAGCCCCAGGCCGTTCGCCGCGTCCGCGCCGAAAAACAGGGCCGCCGCGGTGAGGACGAGGCCGCGCTGTTCCTCCACGCCGGCGGCTGGGACATTCTGGCGCGCCGCGTCCGAAACGCGGCGGGAGAGGTCGATCTGGTGGCGCGCAAGGACCACATCGTGGCCTTTATCGAGGTCAAATGGCGCCAGAACGCGGCTGGACTCGACACCGCCATCGACGCACGCCGCCTTGCCAGGGTCTGCGCCGCGGCAGAGGCAGAGGCACATCGCTTCCTGCGGCCGGGCGACGACATGCGGATCGACGTCCTGCTGCTTGCACCCGGCCAGCCGCCGCGCCATCTGGAGAATGCAGGCCAGTTCTGACGCCTGCCATAAAAGGAACAGCCGTGCCCAATCCCTTGCGTGTCGCCGTCCAGATGGACCCGATGGAATCGATCAATATCGCGGGCGATTCCAGCTTTGCCCTGATGCTGTCCGCGCAGGAACGTGGCCATTTGTTGTTCCATTACGACGTCCGCTCGATCAGCTGGAAGTCTGATGGATCCGGCGGCGGACGCGTGACCGCCTGGGCCGTGCCGGTGACGGTGCGGAAGGTGAAAGGCGATCATTTCGAGATGGGCGAACACCGCAGCATCGACCTTGGCAGCGATGTCGACGTCGTGCTGATGCGGCAGGATCCGCCGTTCGACATCGGCTATCTGACCGGCACCTGGCTGCTGGAACGGCTGAAGGGCGAGACGCTGGTCGTCAACGACCCGGTCTCGGTCCGCAATGCGCCCGAGAAGGTTTATGTGCTTGATTTCGCGCGCTTCATGCCGCCCACGCTGATCACCCGCCGGATCGAAGAAGTGCGCGGCTTCATGGCCGAGCACGGCGCGGTCGTCATCAAGCCGCTGCATGGCAATGGCGGCAAGGCGGTGTTCAAGGTCGACAAGGACGGCGGCAACCTGTCCGCGCTGGTCGAGATGTTCAACAACACCTGGCCCGAACCCTTCATGGTGCAGCCCTTCCTGCCTGAGGTAAGCGAGGGCGACAAGCGCATAGTGCTGGTCGACGGCGTGGTCGCGGGTGCGATCAACCGCAAGCCGGGCGAGGGGGAGTTCCGCTCCAACCTAGCGCAGGGCGGCTATGCCGAAAGCGCGCTGCTGACCCCGCGCGAGCAGGAGATCTGCGACGCGATGGGGCCGCAACTGAAGGAACTGGGCCTCGTCTTCGTCGGCATCGACGTCATCGGCGGCAAGTGGCTGACCGAGATCAACGTGACCAGCCCCACGGGCATCGTCGCGATCGACAATTTCAACGGCACCGACACGGCGGGCATGATCTGGGACGCGATCGAGGCACGGCTGGGCCGCTGAAGGGGAGCCAATACGGTTCTGCCGCGTTGATGACCCAATGACGGACTGGATCATCAACATGATCGAAACGGGCGGCTATCTCGGTATCGCCCTGTTGATGGCGATCGAGAATATCTTCCCGCCGATCCCCAGCGAAGTGATCATGGGGGTGGGCGGCCTTCTGGTGGCGCGTGGTTCGATGTCGTTCGTGCCGCTGCTGATCTGGGGCACGGTCGGATCGCTTGCCGGCAATTACGTCTGGTACTGGGTGGGGCACAAGTACGGCTATCGCCGGCTGAAGCCCTTCATCGACCGTCACGGCCGCTGGCTCACCATGGACTGGCAGCACGTCGAGGATACCAGCCGCTTCTTTCGCAAGAACGGCCAGTGGGTCGTGTTCTTCCTGCGCTTTTCACCGCTGATGCGGACCATCGTCTCGCTGCCCGCCGGCCTTGCGCACATGAGCGTCTGGCGGTTCCTGATCTTTACTGCTGCGGGCGCCGCCATCTGGAACGCCATCCTGATCGCGGGTGCAAGCCTGCTGGCGGGTTTCGTCAAGGATTTCGAGCATTGGGTCGGGATTGGCACATGGGTGCTGATCGGCCTGATGCTGATCGGCTATGTCTTCCGGGTGATGACCTGGAAACCGCGCGAATCCACCGACGACGACGTCTGATCGCATGGCCCGCGCAGGGGCCGGATACTCATACGGACAAATTGTATTTGATGATCGTCGCGAAATAGCTTGTGACGGGATTCCCCGACTGGTCCAGCGCCGGTTCGTACAGCCCTTCGCCCACCACGTTCTTGCACAGGGTATCCTTGAACAAGAACACGTCATGGTCGTTCTGGATGTGACAGGCCGTACCGTTCCCTTGCGCGTCGACGTCCACCCGCAGCGCGATCCAGACGATTTTTTCCTCTCGCAAGGCTTCAGCTGGATAAACATCCTGGATACGCCGTCCGAAGCCTTGCGCATCAACCGGCAAACCCGATTTCAATCGTCCCGCTCCCTGGGGTGGGCATCGCGGTACACGTCCAGCAACGTCGCCGCATCGACCTTGGTGTAGATCTGCGTGGAGCCCAGGCTGGCATGGCCCAGCAGTTCCTGCAGGCTGCGCAGATCGGTGCCCGCGGCCAGCAGATGCGTCGCGAAGCTGTGCCGCAGCGCGTGGGGCGTCGCGCTGGGGGGCAGACCCAGCAGGGCGCGAGCCTTGGCGGTCGTCTTCTGCACCACGCCTTGCGAGAGGCGGCCGCCCTTCGCCCCGCGGAACAGCGG
>JAPYSD010000540.1 GCA_029936705.1 Croceicoccus sp.
GCACCACGCCGCCCACGATCATCAGCGCCGCGACGATCCGCAGCGGATTGGCGGCCTCTCCCAATAGCGCGATCCCCAGCACGAAGGCGCCCACCGCGCCGATCCCCGTCCATATCGTATAGGCCGTGCCCAGCGGCAGGCTACGCATCGCCGCTGCCAGCAGCACGAAGCTGGCAGCGACAGCGAGCAGCGTGACCAGCGACGGGCCCAGCCGGGTGAAACCGTCCGACTGTTTCATGGTGAAAGCCCAGACCACTTCGAACAGCCCGGCGAGCAACAGAACGATCCATGCCATGCGGCAGCCTCCTCGTGCTGCCGGGCCGTCCCGGTCTTGAATGCCCTTTCTCGGTGCTGGAACGTGGTCGCAGCGCGGCCAAGCGTAGGACACGCACGCGAACGGGGCAACCGGGCGCTAACGAAGCCTTAGCCTTCGGCGCGTTATGGCCGGGGCCATGACCGCTTCCGCCGCTTCGCTTCCCGCCCGCCAATGGATTCCCGCCGTGCTGTGCCTCGGCGCGCTGGCGCCGGCGATCCTGTTTCCGGCCTTCGGCTTCCTCGTCTCGCTCGCGCTGATGGCGGCGGTGCTGGCGACGCGCAAGCCCGCCCGCCAGGCGGCGATGGCGATGGTGTGGAAGAAGGGCTGGATGTCGGTGCTGCTCGGCATCGTGGTGGGCGGCGCGCTGGCCGTGGCGACCGCCGAAGTCGTCCGCCCGCTGGTCGAGCGGCTGCTGGGCAAGGGAGTGGATACCGCCGGCCTCGACGCGGTGGCGGGCAACTGGCCCGTTTTCCTGGTGACGCTGGTCGTCGCGCTCGCCAGCGCGGCGGCAGAGGAACTGCTCTACCGCGGTTTCGTGATCGGCTGGGGCGCCAAGATCTTCGGGCGCGGCGCGGTGCCGCTGCTTATCGTGATCTCTGCCGCGGCGTTCGGCGCATCGCATAGCTACGGCCCGTCGGGCGCGGTGGTGACCGGGCTGATCGGCCTGGCGCTCGGCGTGCTCTACCAGCTGTGCGGGCGGCGGCTACTACCCTGCATGGCCGCGCACATGACTTTCAACCTCATCGGCTCGGTCGCCCTGTTCCTCGCCTGATCGCGGTGCTACGCCCACCTGCAAAGATGGGAGAATAGCCGAAGATGAGCCTGCCCGACTGGCTGGAGAGCCGCCTGCAACTGCCCGTGATCGCGGCGCCCATGTTCATCGTGTCGCAGCCCGAACTGGTGCTGGCGCAGTGCCGCAGCGGGATCGTCGGCTCGTTCCCGTCGCTGAACGCGCGGCCCGACGGCGTGTTCGAACAATGGCTGGTATGGCTGAACGCCGAACTGACCGACAATGACGCGCCCTTCGCGGTGAACCTGATCGTCCACCGCAGCAATGCGCGGCTGCAGGCCGACCTGGAACTGTGCGTGAAGTACAAGGTGCCCATCGTGATCTGCTCGCTGGGCGCGCGCGAGGAAGTGAACGAGGCGATCCACTCCTATGGCGGGCTGGTGCTGCACGACGTGATCAACGACAAGTTCGCGCGCAAGGCAGTGGAAAAGGGCGCGGACGGCGTCGTCGCGGTCGCGGCGGGCGCGGGCGGCCATGCGGGCACGGTCTCGCCCTTCGCGCTGGTGTCGGAAATCCGCGAATGGTTCGACGGGCCGCTGGCGCTGTCGGGCTCCATCGCGAACGGCCAGTCGATCCTGGCCGCGCAGGCGATGGGTGCCGACGCCGGCTATATCGGCAGCGCCTTCATCGCGACCGAGGAAGCCGTGGCGGTGCCCGAATACAAGCAGATGATCGTCGACAGCCGGTCGGAGGACATCGTCTATTCCAACCTTTTCACCGGCGTGCACGGCAATTATTTGCGCGGCTCGATCGAGCGGTCGGGCATGGACCCCGACAATCTGCCGGAATCAGACCCCAGCGCGATGGACTTCGGCGGCAGCAAGGCATGGAAGGACATCTGGGGCAGCGGACAGGGCATCGGCGCGGTCGATGCTGTCGTCCCCGCGGCGGACATGATCACGCGCTTCAAACGGGAATATGCGGCAGCAAAGGCGCGGTTGCTGGCGGGTGAGGGCTAACGCTGAGGAGTTGCAACGGGTTGCGGGTCGGATGGACCTGCCATTTAATCGTCAAGGGGTTCGGGTAGAACTACATCCCGACGCGCAAAGACACCAGCAAGCGCGCCTACCACTACGTGAGCTAAGGTCGCGTGGACCAACCGGAACGTCCGGAAACGCCTAATGCCGGACATCACCGTCAAACCGGCTCAATGTTTGAGATGGGGTGGTTGGCGGACATTATCTGAGGAGGCTGTTAGCGCAACGAATTGCGCCGCCCCCGCTTGCCTTTCAGATAGCCGGCAACGAACGGGATTAAGAAAAAAATGGGAAGTGCAGCCAAGAGGCCGATCCAGCCAAAATTGTAGATGATCAAGAAACAAACCAGCGCATAAAAAGCGCCGATTGAAAGATATTTCAATTGCTTGATCAGCATAATTTCAAACGATCGGTACGACTAGCATGATGCGAAGTTAAGGTCGATCTTCAACGTTCGCAATGGGTTGTTAGCTGCCATGGGTAAGTCATGTTTGCAACGTCCGCTTCCCACCAAGGTCGGCCGTTCCAATTGGCACTGAATTTGTCCACGCCGCCCAAT
>JAPYSD010000541.1 GCA_029936705.1 Croceicoccus sp.
TCCTTTGGCACGCGGCGCGGCTTCCAGGACCGGACGGAGGCAATGGACAGCCACGACCTGATCGAGTGGCTGGCACGGCAAGACTATACCACCGGCGACATCGGCATGATCGGCTGCTCCTATCTCGGCGGCACGACGTTCCAGGCCGCGACCACCGCGCCGCCTTCGCTCAAGGCGGTGTTCGTCGGCTCATCCGACCTCGACAAGTACAGCTTCGTGCGGCGCGGCGGCATCACCGCCCAGTTCAACACCCGCCCCGACGAGCCGCTTTCGGTGGACCTCGCCAGCATACCCGTCGACGGCGATACCGACGGGTCGCAATTGCGCGATGCGGTCGCGCAGCACGCGGGCAACACGCCGATGGGCGCGCTGTGGTATGGCATGCCCTACCGCGACAGCGTATCGGAATTCACCGGCAACCGCTTCTGGGACGAGGTCGCGGTCTTCAGCAAGCTGGACGCGATACGGGATGCGGGGATCGCCACCTATTTCTGGGGCAACTGGCACGATGAACCCACCGCGCAGACGATCCTGAGCGCGGCGAACATGCCCGGTTCCAAACTGCTGGTCGGGCCGGGCGACCACTGCGTGCCGCCGCCGGGCTTCGATTTCGCCGGCGAGATCCGCCGCTATTTCGACCATTACCTGAAGGGCATCGACAACGGCATCGACCGCGAACCGCGCGCGAAGTTCATGGTTGAGAACGAAGGCTGGATGCAATCGAACCAGCTGCCCGGCGCGTTCGCCAATGCCGTGCCGTTCTATCTGTCGGGCGGCACGTCGGGCACGGCACGATCGGTCAATGACGGAACGCTGCGCCCCTCCCCCGCCGCGGCGGGCAGCGACCGCTTTACCGTCGACTATGACGTGGCCGACAGCGAGTATTTCGCGTTCTGGGCGCCGCCGATGGACGAACACGGGCTGAGCTATACCAGCGCGCCTCTGGATGCGCCGATGACCCTGGTCGGCTATCCGGTGATCCATGTCCCTGTTTCGTCCAGCACGCCCGATGCCGACGTGTTCGTCTATCTCGACCTGATCGATCCGTCGGGCAAGGACGAGGTGATCGCCTTTGGCCGGCTGGCCCTGTCGCACCGCAAGACCGGCACCGCCCCGTTCGAGGCGATGGGTTTGCCCTGGCATTCGGGGATGGAGGCCGATGTCGCGCCGCTGCCGGTGGGGCAGAAGGCGGACCTGGCCATCGACCTGACGCCCGTATCGCGCGAGATTCCTGCAGGACACCGCCTGCGTGTCACCATCGCGGGCGCCGATCCGCGCCAGCGCAACCTGGCCGACATCATGCAGGACCCGGCCCCGGTGCTGACCGTGTGGCGCGGCGGCAATGCGCGTTCCGCCCGCATCGACCTGCCGGTGGCGCAGCCCGGCGCGATGGAGCCGCTGGATTGATCCCCTGGCGTTACCTTTTCTGCGCGAAACCGGCGGGCCCTGGCCATGCGTGAACCCCTGCGCATCATCGTGACCGGCGATCTGGTTCTGGACGAGCCCGACGCCGATCACTGGCTGGCGGGCATCGCGCCTGCGCTGCAGGACGCGGACCTGGTCGTCGGCCACCTCGAGGTGCCGCACGCCAGCGGCGGTGACGAGCTGGCGGGCGACGTCCCCGCGCCCGCCGCTCCGCCCGAGAACCTGGCCGCCATCGCCCGCGCCGGGTTCGGCATGCTGAGCCTGGCGGGCAATCACATCGCCGATTGCGGCGCGCGCGGCATTGCCGAGACTCGCGCCGGTCTAACCGCGCACGGCATCGGCTTCACCGGCGCCGGTGCCGACATGGACGAAGCGAGCGAGCCTGCCATCCGAGAGGTCAATGGCTGGCGCGTCGGCCTGCTCAGCTACAATTGCGTTGGACCGGAAGCCTCCTGGGCCGCCGGGGACCGCGCCGGTTGCAATTATTTGCGCGTCGAAACCGCCGACGGCTCACTCATCGCGCCCGCCGCGCCGCTGTCGCATGTGCCGCAGGCGGCGCTCGACCGGATGGCACGGGACATCGCGGCGCTGCGGACCCGCGCCGACATTGTGCTGGTCGCGCTGCACAAGGGCAAGGTGCACACCCCCTCCCTGATCGAACCCTATGAGCGGGCACTGGCCGATGCCGCCATGGACGCAGGCGCGGACGCGGTGCTGGGCCATCATGCGCATATCGTGCGCGGCATCGCCTTTACGGGCGAGCGACCCGTCTTCCACGGTCTGGGCAATGGCTGCGTCGTCACCAGCGCGCTCAGCCCTGCGCAGGATCACCCCGCCCGCCGCGAATGGGCCGAGCGGCGCAAGACGCTGTTCGGCTTCGAACCCGACCCTGCCTACACGCTCGCGCCCTTTCATCCAGAGGCGGTGAATGCCTTCATGGGCGAATTGCTGTTCCGCGACGACGCGCCCGTGCAGACCTCGATCATCGCCGTGACGGTCGAGCCTCCGGGCCGCCCGGTGCTGGCCAATGCGCCCGCGCGCGGCCCGATCTTCCGCTATGTCGAGCGGATCACTGCCAATGCATCGCTGCCCGCCATCGCCATCGCGCCGGACGGCAGGGTCACCCCGGCATGAAGCGCGCGTTCAATGTGCTGATTTGGCTGGGCGGCATCGGCCTGCTGCTTGCCACCGCCATCGATACGGCGGCCGTGCTGGGG
>JAPYSD010000542.1 GCA_029936705.1 Croceicoccus sp.
GCTATGCGCAGCGGATCGAATCGCGCGGTACCTTCGGCGACCAGTTCCTCACCGACCAGCCGATCAGCTTCGACGTGCTGGAGGCGCGCGGCTCGCTGGAACGCACCGGCGGCATCCTGGAACTGCGGGCAGGCGGCAACTGGGCGCAGGTGCGCTACGACCCCTCGACCCTCAATGGCGAGCCGGTGCGGAACAGCTTCCGCGACGAGGATACGCTGGGCGGCTTCGTGCGCGCAGATTATCGCGTCACGGGCCGGCTGCGCACCTTTGTCGAGCTGAACGCCAGCCAGACCGATTACACCGACGACCCGCTTGACGCGCCGCGCGATTCCGATGGCTATGGCGTGCTGGTCGGCGTGCGCTCCGAAGTTTCCGACCTGATCGATGCCGAGGCCGCGATCGGCTATGCCCATCGCAGCTTCGACGATCCGACGGTCGACGATTTCAACGGGTTCAACTTCCGCGTCTCGGGCCGCTGGACACCGACGCCCCGTTATCTGTTCGGCCTCGAAGGCGCGCGCAGTTTCGAGCGTTCTCCGCTGATCGAGGTGCCGGCCGTGCTGCAGACCCGCCTGCGCGGGGTCGCCCAGCGCAGCCTGGGCCGCCGCCTGCTGACCGGGATCGAGGTGACCTACGACAACTGGGATTACCAGGGGATCGACCGGCAGGAATCGCGCTTCGGCGGTGAACTTACCATGCGTTACCTCGTTTTCGACCAGCTGACCGCGCTGGCGGGGGCCGGTTATCGCAAGCAGACGGGATCCGGCGACGTACCTCGTGTGTACGAGGGGGCCAGCTTCCGCGTGGGACTGTCGGTATCGCTTTGATACCGGCCCTGCGCCTTTTTGCCGACGCGCAAGCCGAGGCGTTGTTTTCCCGATCGTGTCGGGGTTCGGTCCCCAGGGACCAAAGTGTGGAATGGACATGCCGATGAATGTGTCTCAGCAGATCATGCAGCCGGGAATGCCCGGCCGGGCACTTGTCGAGGTGGGGGACCAGCTTCCCGCACAGACCGACCGTGTCGATATCTCGAAGTCGATCTCGTTCCTGCAGCGCCATTTCTGGCTGATTGCGGCGGTGATCGCGGCATGCATGCTGGCAGGGGCGCTGCTGTCCGTGCTGTCCGACAAGACCTATACGGCCACGGCGGTGACCAGCCTCGAGACGTCGAACGAGGAGCTGGTCAGCACCGACGGCCAGCAGTCCGGCACCACGCCCGACCTGTCCGCCGCCTTCATCGAGACGCAGGTCGAGATCATCACCTCGCGCGAGATGGCGTCGCGTGTCGCTGAATCGCTGAACATGCTCGAAGGCGCGAATGCCGAGGAGCGCCGCGAGATCATCGACACCCTGCAGGACAATGTCGAGGCCGGCCGCACGGGTGAAAGCTATGCGCTGTCGATCTCGTACGACGCCGAAACGCCAGAGGATGCCGCGAAGATCGCCAATGAATTCGCGCGCCAGTTCACGCTATGGAACGTGCTGGCGACCCAGTCCCGTGCCGGCGAGGCGATGGGTACGATCAGCGAGCGGCTGGAGGAACTGCGTGCGCAGGCCCAGTCCGACACGGCCGATCTGCAGAGCTATCGCATCGCGAACGACCTTCTCTCGACCTCGGGCAGTTCGCTGACCGAGCAGGAAATCTCGAGCTATAACCAGGAAGTGACTCGCGCGCGGGCCGCGGCCTCCGAGGCACAGGCCCGGCTCAACACCGCAACGGCGCAGCTGCGCAGCGGGTCGAGCGGCGAGGATGTCGGCGCGGCGCTGGGTTCGGGCGTGATCGGTTCGCTGCGCTCGCAGGAATCGACGCTGGCCGGGCAGGTCGCCAACCTGTCCTCGCGCTATGGTCCCAACCATCCCGAACTTGTCCGCACCAAGGGCGAGCTGGAGGAAGTGCGCCAGCGCATCCAGGCCGAGATCAACCGCGTCATCTCGAACCTTAGGGCCGAGCGTGATGTCGCCAACCAGCGCCTTGCTTCGCTGACCGGTTCGCTGGGTGCAGCACAGGCCAAGCTGTCGCGTTCGAACTCGGCCATGGTCGGGCTGAGCGAGCTGGAGCGCAAGGCCGAAGCGTCGCAGGGCCTCTACGAAGCCTATCTGTCGAGCTACAAGCAGCTGCTCGCGTCGGAAGGCACCGAGCGTCCCAACGCCCGGATCATCACCCTGGCGGAAATCCCGACCAAGCCCAGCGCACCCAACACGATGCTCAACATGGCGCTGTCGCTGGTGCTGGGGATCGGGCTCGGCGTGTTCGCGGCGATGATCGCTGATGCGACCAGCAAGGGCATCTCCACGCCCGAGCAGATCGAGCAGGAGCTGGGGCAGAACTATCTGGCCTCGATCCCGCTGCTGCAATCGGTCAGCAAGGGGGCGACCGGTGTCGGCGCCGTGCTGGAAGAGCCGCGCTCGCCGTTTACCGAGGCGTTCCGGTCGCTGATGATCGCGGTGGAGCAGCAATGCGAGACCCCGCCGCAGGTGATCGCGATCACCTCGACCCTGCCGAAGGAAGGCAAGACGGTGACCTCGACCTGCCTGGCGCAGATGCTGGCGATGCAGGGCCACCCCACGCTGCTGGTCGATTGCGACTATGTGAAGCGCGGCGTGTCGCGCCTGCTCAACCTGTCGGACGAGA
>JAPYSD010000543.1 GCA_029936705.1 Croceicoccus sp.
GTAAGCGTCAAGCTAACCAGCTGATACCACTCAACTTAATTTCGGATCAGGCTCTCAGTTGTTCAACATTTGGCGGCTGAACGAGGTGTGCACGTGTACTTGGCCGCCATTGATGGCGTTTCGCTATCATCGCTCAAACTGACAGTTCGTCTCTTAATTTCTGTCGGACGGCCAAAATAGTAGCCTTGAAACAGGTCGACCCCCAGCGCACCCAGCACCTCGGCCTGTTCTGCGGTCTCAATGCCTTCGGCCACCACTGCAATTCCAAGCCGGCGTGCGATGAGCAGCGTGCTCTCGATGACAGCGCCTCCGCTGCCGGAGAGCTCAGCCACGAAGGACTTATCAATTTTTACGGTTGAAACCGGCAGGCTGAGCAGGCGCGAAAGCGAGGAATAGCCGGTGCCGAAGTCGTCAATCGCTAGGCTAACTCCGAGGGCTCGCAGACTTTCGAGCGTCGCGCGCACTATGGGCAGCGCTTCATCGGCGAAGACCGACTCAGTCATTTCCAGCTCTAATCGCCCAGCGGCTAGGCCGGTTTCGGCTAAGATCCGGGCAATCTTCAAGGCAAATTTATCATCGCTAAGCTGACGAACGGATACATTTACCGCAACGCGCGTGCCGACATCTCCTCCGGCCCACTGAGCGGCGTCGGAACAAGCTTTTGTCATGACCCAGTCACCCAGCGCGACGATCATATCCGATTCTTCGGCTACAGCGATGAATTCATCAGGTTTCACAGCGCCAAGTGGCGTGTGATGCCAGCGTGCGAGCGCTTCGTAAGCGTGGCGCCTGCCGGTCGTCCGGTCGATGATAGGTTGGTAATGCAGCGATAGTTCGCCCGCTGCGATCGCATCCGGCAGCGCACGGGAGATATCAAACCGCCTCTTCTGTTCGCGCGCGTATCTTGGATCGAAGCACGCCGTGCGGCCGCGACCAGTACGCTTGGCCTCGGCCATGGCCAAGTCCGCGGCAAGCAATAAACCAACTAGGTTGTCCGCGTCGCGTGGATAGAGCGCGATGCCTACCGAAAGGCCCGGCAAAACAACCTGGCCGTTTGCTCTGAATGGTTCTTCGATGGCTTTGATCAGCATTTCACTTAACCCAAGTGCTTCCTCCAAAGCATTCGGACGGGGTGCCAGCGCCAACACGAATTCGTCGCCGCCCCAACGGGCAAGGATGCCATGCGGTGGCAACGCGCGGGACAGACGGGACGCGGTCTCAAGTAAGACCTGATCTCCGATAGCATGGCCCAGAGCATCGTTTATCTGCTTGAAGCGGTCGAGATCTAAGAACAGGACGGCAACTTGGCTACCGACCTCCGCATCAAGTTCCTTTTCCAGCCACTGTATCAATTTACGCCGGTTTGGAAGGTTGGTAAGGCTATCGGTATAGGCAGCGATAGTCAGCGCGCGGGTGCGTCGTTCAACTTCCGCCTCTAGATCGGTGTTTAGCCCCCGCAGTTCCGAAACCAAGGTGCTGTTGTCCTGCGCCAAGGCGATACTTTTGCGGAGAGCTAGATGGTTGCGGTTGTGGACTATGAACATGACCCACAAAAACAACATACCCAAGGATGTCATGACCAGCCCCGTGCCCGTGCGCTCGAACATTAGAAGCGATCCGGGTAGCAGCATGGCGCCGATGTAGATGCGAGCGGGCCATACCATCGGCGCAAGGATGCCCGTGCCACCAGCCGCCAGCGCGGATAGGATGATCGCAAGTGGGTAGGCGACAGCCTCGTCATCATAGCTAGCGAGGATTGCGAGGATCGCCCATAGTCCGGAGGACACCAAGAGCCCTATTACCAACATCGTACGCCAGCGCTCCATGCGGGGTCCACGCGGAGCTAGGATCATCTCACGCGTGACGCTGCGTCCCGCCGCCGCGCGAACGACCGACAGCACTGTGATCGCCATAAACCACCAGATTGACCAATTCTGGCCATTTTGCACGAGGATGAATGTTATTCCGCCCGCCGCAGCGAAGGTCATCAAGACGGTAGAAAGGACGTTTTCATACGATGCGAGAAGCAGCCCAGATTGGATAAATTCTTCACGTGGGTTGTAATCGGCTGATTTTAGCGCAACTTCGGCTTTCCTCCAGGCAACGTAGGGAAGATTAGCGAGTTTTTGCTCAGAGGAAAGCGGTGTCATAGTCATAATGGTCTAGCCGGCAACCTCAACATGGGCAGCCAGAAGGCGCTTGCTATAAAATGAGAATGTTTATTTTTGATTTACGAGCGCGCGCTGTGTGAGCGATAAGGGCGCGTGCTACGCGTCGCAAGGCGCGGCAAATTTGTAAAGATGATGGGCACACACTCGGGGAATTGTTAACCGGGGGGGCGGACACATCCATGCCCCGGCCCTGTAAGCGGCAGCTTCAACCACGAGCAAACAGCGCGGACCAACTCGCCTGCAGCTTTCCCGATCTCCGGCGATAGCCGTGTCCTCGCGAAAGTTGTCAGATTGCTGGCGTGATCAGTACGTGTCGGCAGATTTGTCATCTCTCGTCCATCGAGCTCGGTATCCAAACTTAAGAAAACAACAGACATGATTGTTTTTATGTTATGGATGTGCTCGCAAAACAGAACCGATGGAGAGCGAGATGTCCGCAATCGACGTCGCAGATTACCAG
>JAPYSD010000544.1 GCA_029936705.1 Croceicoccus sp.
CCCCTGCGCTCGCCCCGTTCTATACCGCCGGGCGCGGCGGGCTGGACGCGTGCCAGATGAACACGCACGACCTGCCCTCGCGCCCGCTATACAACATACCCGCGCTGACGCTGCACGAATGCAGCCCGGGCCACAGCTTCCAGGCGGGCGTGGCGCTGGAACAGGCGGCGATGCCTGCGTTCCGGCGTGAGACCTATTTCAGCGGCTTCGGCGAAGGCTGGGGCCTCTACACCGAATATCTGGGCGAGGAGATGGGGATCTACCGCACGCCCTACGAACGGTTCGGGCGGCTGAGCTATGAGATGTGGCGCGCGGCGCGGCTGGTGATCGACACCGGCATCCACGCCTATGGCTGGGACCGCGAGCGGGCCATCGAATATCTCGCATCGCGCACCGCGCTGTCACGGCACGAGGTCGGGACCGAAGTCGATCGCTATATCAGCTGGCCGGGCCAGGCGCTGGCCTACAAGCTGGGCGAGCTGACGATCCGCCGCGTGCGCGCGAAGGCGGAGGACGCGCTGGGACCGCGTTTCGACATTCGCAAGTTCCACGACGTGGTGCTGTCGCTGGGTTCGGTGCCGCTGCCGGTGCTGGAACAGCGGATCGACGCATTCATCGCCGATGGCGGACAGGGCCTGCCGGGCGTGACTTACGACTGAACGCCGACGGGCTGCGACATCGCGCGCGGCACGCTGAGCCGGACCAGCAGGCCGCCCAGGTCCTCGCTTTCGCCCAGCACCACCGAGCCGCCGTAGATTTCCACCACGTCGCGCACGATGGCGAGGCCGAGGCCGGTGCCGGGCTTGTTGGTGTCCAGCCGCGCGCCGCGGGCGAACAGCTTGTCGCGGTCGCGCGGTTCGATGCCCGCGCCGTCATCCTCGATCCAGATCTCGCACTGCGGGGCGCCCGGCACTGCATCCAGCGTCACGAACACGCTGCCGCCGCCGTATTTCGCGGCATTCTCGATCAGGTTGCCCAGGATTTCGTCGAGGTCCTGCCGCTCGATCGCGACCATCGCACGGCGGTCGCCCGCCTTCGCCCCGTCGAGGTCGAAACGCACGCTGGGGTAGAGCCGCGACACCGCGCGTTCGACCGATTCGGCCGATGCGTGCACGTCGGCGCGCGACAGGCCCACGGCGCGGCGGCCCAGCGCGCGGGCGCGGGCGAGGTGATGGTCGACTTGCCGACGCATGGCCGCGACTTCGCGCTCGACCAGTTCGGGCAGGTTGTCGGAATGCGCGGCAGCGGCGTTGTTGAGCACGGTCAGCGGCGTCTTGAGCGCGTGGGCGAGATTGCCCGCGTGGGCGCGCGCTTCCTCTGCCTGCTTTTCCGAATGGGCGAGCAGCGCATTCAGCTCCTCCACCATCGGCTGAACTTCCAGCGGCAGCGGCTGGGTCACGCGGGTGTCGCCGGTCATGCGGATGCGCTGGATCGCCAGCCGCACGCCGCGCAGGGGCGAGAGGCCCAGCCAGATCTGCAGCGCGGCCATCGCGATCAGCCCCAGCGCCAGCGCGGCGAAGCTGTATACGAGGATGGTGCGGATGCGCGCGATCTGCACGTCCAGCTCCTCGCGGCTGGCGGCGACGACGAACCACCACTGCGTATCGCTGCCCGGCAGATAGATCGGGCGCTGCATCATGCGCAGCGTCTCGTCCGAGAACTGGTCGCTGTCGTAGACCAGCGGCTCCATGTGCTGCGCCTCGCGCACGGTCAGCGTGCGGTCCCAGAGCGAGCGGGAGGGGAAATCCTCGTGCCCGTCGCCGGTGATCTGCCAGTACAGGCCGCTGTTGGGTTCGAGGAAACGCTGGTCGCCCAGCGGGCGCGAGAAGAACACCTCGCCGTCGGGACCGATTTCGGCCGAGGCGACCATCGCGGTCAGCATGTAGTCGAGCTGTTCGTCGAAATTGCGGGTAATCAGGCCGGTCAGCGCGCGGTCGAGCGCGATGCCGCCCGCGAGCAGCAGGAACGCCGTCCACGCGATGGCGATCAGCATCATGCGGCGCGAGAGCGAGCCGGTGTGGCCCGCGCCCAGCTTGACGCCCTTGATCTTCAGCCGTGCGAAGGCGGGCGGGCGAACCGCGAGCGGCGGCGCAGGTGCGACGTCAGGCGCGGCCCCGTCGCTGCGCGGGCCGGAGCCTGGTGCCGCTTCATACAGCTCGGCCACTGCCCGCGTCAGCTGCGGGGCGCTTCGGCGGGATCGTCGAGGCTATAGCCAAGGCCGCGGATGGTGGTGATGACATCGGCACCCAGCTTCTTGCGGATGCGCGTGACGAAAACCTCGATCGTGTTGGAATCGCGGTCGAAATCCTGGTCGTAGATATGCTCGATCAGTTCGGTCCGGCTGACGACTTTGCCCTTGTGGTGCATCAGGTAGGACAGCAGCTTGTATTCCTGCGCGGTCAGCTTCACCGGCTCGCCGTCCAGCGTGACGCGGCCCGAACGCGTGTCCAGCCGCACCGGGCCTGCCGTCAGCTCGCTGCTGGCATTGCCGGTGGAGCGGCGGATCAACGCGCGCAGGCGTGCGATCAATTCCTCGGTCTGGAACGGCTTGGCCAGATAATCGTCGGCGCCCGCGTCCAGGCCTGCGACCTTGTCGGACCAGCTGTCACGAGCGGTCAGCACCAG
>JAPYSD010000033.1 GCA_029936705.1 Croceicoccus sp.
GCGTGAAGATCACCGCGGTAGCCACGCCGATCAAGGCCGCGACGGTGATGCCGTTCAGCAGCGCGACCCGCATTTCGCGCCAGATCACGCGGCTGGTGTTCGACCGGGTCAGCTGGTTCATCGCCAGCGCGCGGACCGACACCGCCATGGTCTGCGTGCCTGCATTGCCGCCGATGCTGGCGACGATCGGCATCAGGATCGCCAGCGCCACCAGCTGCTCGATCGCCGCGCCGAACGCCGCGATGATCAGCGAGGCGACCAGCGCGGTGCCCAGGTTCGCGATCAGCCAGCGCACGCGCTGCGAATAGGACGTGCGGATCGGCTCGTTGATGTCGCCTTCGCCCGCGCCCGACAGCAGCAGCGTGTCCTCGCCCGCTTCTTCCTGGATGATATGCGCGACGTCGTCGGCGGTGATCTGCCCGATCAGCCTGCCGCTGCGGTCCACCACGGCGGCGGAAATCAGCGCGTATTTCTGGAAGCGCAGCGCGACCTCTTCCTGGTCGAGGTCGGCGGGGATCAGCGTCTGGTCGCGCTTCATCACGTCGGCGATGGCGACGCCGCGCGGAGTGCGCAGGATCCACGACAATTGCACCGATCCGACCGGGCGATGCGCGGGATCGACGACGAACACCTCCCAGAACTCGGTCGTCAGGTCCGCGTTTTCGCGCATGTAGTCGATCAGGTCGCCGATCGTGATATGCTCGGGCACCGCGACCAGGTCGCGCTGCATCAGGCGGCCTGCCGATTCCTCGGGGAAGGATAGCGCGCTCTCGATCGCGGCGCGGTCCTCGGGGCCCATCTCGGCCAGGACGGCGGCCTGGTCGCGCGCGTCCAAGTCCTCGATCAGCGCGACGGCGTCGTCGGTTTCCAGCTGTTCGGCGATGCCCGCGACCGCGTCGGGCGGCAGCGCCTCGAGCAGGTCGTCGCGGACGTAGTCGTTCATCTCCGAGATGACTTCGCCGCTCATCAGATCGGCGATGCCGCGGGCGAGGGCGGGACGATCCTCGCGCGGGAGGATCTCGAACAGGTCGGCGATGTCGGCGGGGTGGAGCGGTTCGACCAGGTCGCGGACGTCGGTCTCGGCGTCCTCTCCCAGCGCCTCGCGCACCGCCTCGACGAATTCGGGCTTCAGCCGGTCGTCCTCGTCCAGCCGCTCCGCGCGGGCTTCCTCCGCCTCGGTCAGGCGATCGGCATCCTCCGCCGCGATGATCTCCGCCAGCGTCGCCTCTTCGGCCGCACCCGGTTCGGCCCCGTGCCCGTCGGCAGGATTATGATCGTCGCGGTCCATCACCGCCGGTGTCTAGGATGCTGCACCGCGAAATCAACCGCGAAACGCGGCTTTCCCCCTTGTTGCGCGTCGGTGGCCCGCCTGTTGACTGCCTGTGGAAGACCCGGTGGGAAAACCTGGCGAAACGCCGTTGAAAACCCTGTGGGCGAGCCGGCAGGACGCGGCACGCGGCAGCGGGCAGGCGCGGGCGTGACATCTCGCGGTGAGACCCTATATGCGGGTACGACCTGGAAGAACGCCCCGACAACGCGGGCGACAAAGGAGATTACATGTCCGAGGATAAACTCACCCTCACGCTCGACACCGGCAATGGCGAGGGCGGCGACGTCGTCATCAAGCTTCGCCCCGACCTGGCCCCCGGCCACGTCGAGCGTATCAAGGAACTGGCCAGCGAAGGCTTCTACGACGGCGTGAAGTTTCACCGCGTGATCCCCGGCTTCATGGCGCAGGGCGGCTGCCCCAACGGCACGGGCATGGGCGGTTCGGACAAGCCCGACCTCAAGGCCGAGTTCAACGACCACCCGCACACGCGCGGCGTCTGCTCGATGGCGCGCACGTCCGCGCCCAACAGCGCCAATTCGCAGTTCTTCATCTGCTTCGACGACGCCCGTTTCCTGGACCGCCAGTACACCGTCTGGGGCGAGGTCGAGGAAGGCATGGAGCACGTCGACGCGCTGCCCAAGGGCGAGCCGCCGGCAAATCCGGGCAAGATCGTGAAGGCGACCGTTTCGTAATTCGGGACGTCAGCGATGTATGAAAGAGGGGCGCCTGTAGGGCGCCCCTTTTTTTTGTGTGGCGGCGGCTATCCGCGTGGATGGCAGAAAAGCGATGTCTGCCTGCGACCGATTGCGGACGGTGCTGCTAGATCGGCTCAATATCTGCAATGGGGTGGGAAGTGATCATTGCCCAGCGTGCCATGATAACCGTCGTGTGAAGACGCACCGCAAGGTGTCGAGATAGACATACGGATTGCTCGAAATCTAAACTGTGGCAAATCCAGCATGGGTCTGGGGGATATTTGATGCTTTGGGTTCAACGCGCGACGATACTGAGTCTATCGTTCTTTGTGGTGTCGTGTGGTGCTGATCAGCCGATTGATTGCGTTCAGGCCGATCGGGATGTTTTCGACTGTTTCGAGGCGAATCCTTCCGCATTGGATGAGGGCCGCTACGATCGGTGCATTCCGCACTCAAAAGCGCTGTCTATTACAGGTATCTGGGTGTCGGACTTGGAATGGAACCAGTTTCACGAGGACGGCGGGGAGTTGCCAACCGACGTAAAGCTCAGCGATTTCAAGCGGTACGTTGGAATCTTGCCGGAATTAACGAGATCTGATGCGCTTGGCGAGATTAATGGCAGCGGCGGGGCTGTGATCGGTCGTATTCGCTTTATCGGTCGGCGCCCTCTTTGCAGCCCTTATCTCAGTTCTGCCTGGATCATGGTCGACCGCGTGCTTTCTTGGGAACCACTCGAAACAGGACCTTCCGGTTCGATCACCAACGGACCTCATACCAACTAGACTATTCGTGGCCTCGTACTCGTCAAACCCGCAATGTTGTCGTTAGCTGTCATCGGCAAGCGGTGTTCGCAACATCCGCTTCCAACCAATTTCCCGACATTCGCGGTTCAAACCAGCCTTCAAACTGCCCAGCCACGGCAAAGCCGCGGCTGTGACGTCGAACGGCTCGCTGCGGGCTTAGACCCTTGCGGCCGCCGGCCGGGTTGCAGCCTCTGGCATTTTAGTTCTGCGCTCGCTTCGCGATGCTCGAACTAAAATGAGGGCTACAACTTCGCACTCTGCAGCCAGTCGTGGAAAATACGCACGGGGCGCGTTTCCAGTGCCTTGGGGCGGCAGACGAACCAGAAGCTGTAGGGGCTCTCGATCTCGAGGTCGGGGAACAGCCGTGCCAGCCGCTCGTCCCGAGCGCGGGAGAGGTGGTCGCCGTGCATGATGGCGATGCCCAGGCCCTGCGCCGCGCCTTCCAGGATCAGCGCCCCCGAATCGAAGTGATCGACCAGCGGCTCGCGGCGCGTGTCGATGCCGACCGCTTCGCGCCATGCGTTGAAGCTGAGGTCCATGTCCGAATGGACGAGGTAGTTCATCTTCTCCAGCCGTGCCGGATCGGGGACACCGCCCATCTCGTCCACCGTCTTGCGCGAGGCGATGGCGTGGACCTTGTTCTGGTCCAGCCGCACCGCGTGCAGCCTGGGGTCGATCTGGTCCGCGATGACGATGGCGGCATCGATCGATTCGCCCAGCCGCGCCATCGGATTGGGCGAGCTGTCGATGTCGATGTGCAGCGCCGGATACAGCTGGCGCAATTCGGGCAGGCGCGGCATCAGCCGCTGTTCGCCGAACAGGGGCAGCACGTTCAGGCGCAGGCGCATGATCTTGTTGTCGGCCATCTGCCGGCCGACCTGCTCGGCCAGCTCGTCGAGCGCGGGTGCGACCGCGTCGAACAGCGCCTGCCCGTCCTCGGTCAGCTTCATGGTCTGGTGGCCGCGGTTGAACAGCTTGCGGCCCGTGTAATCCTCAAGCGCGGTGACGCGCCGCGACAATGCCGACGGGCTGAGCGCCAGTTCGGCCGCCGCCGCCTTGGCGGAGCCCAGCCGCACGATGCGAACGAACGCTTCCAGCGATCGCAGGGGAGGCAGGCGGCGTGTCGCCATCAATCGGCACTTTCGTCTTCTGTCGGCTGGTTCGCGACGGGCGGATGCAGCCGGATGCGTTCGACATGGCGCTCGTCGCCCGCGATCACTTCCAGCTTCCAGCCGCTGTCATGTTCCAGCACCTCGCCCACGGTGGGCACGCGCTCTGCCAGAACGAAGGCGAGACCGCCCAGCGTGTCAACCTGTCCTTCGACCTCGGCCAGGCGCGGATCGACCCGGCGCGCCACGTCGATCAGCTGCGCGCGGGCGTCGGCATCCCACATGCCCTCGTCGATGGGGACAAGCAGTTCGACGGGCGCGTCGTCGTGCTCGTCCTCGATATCGCCTACGATCTCCTCGACCAGGTCCTCGATCGTGATGACGCCGTCGGTGCCCGAATATTCGTCGACCACGATGGCCAGGTGCACCCGGCGCGAACGCATGTCGGCCAGCACGTCCAGCGCGCCGCGCGCCTGCGGCACATAGAGCGGCTGGCGCATCAGCGTGGTCCAGTCCTTGGGCGGCGGGCGGTTCTGCGCCAGGAACGGGAACACGTCCTTGATCAGCATCATGCCGATCACGTGGTCCAGCGTTTCGGAATAGACCGGCAGGCGCGAATGGCCGTGTTCGGCAAAGGTCGCGACGAGCGTGTCCCAGCTGGCCGCGCGGTCGATCGCGATGATCTCGCCACGCGGGATCGATACGTCGTCGGCGTCCTTTTCCGAAAAGTGCAGCAGGTTGCGCAGCATCTGCCGTTCGATCTGCGAGAGGTCGCCGTTTTCGTGCGCAGGCCCTTCGCGGCCTTCCTCTTCCTCGTGCTCGTCGATGGCTTCCTCGATCTGGGCGCGCAGCGATTGCTCGCCGTCACCGCCATCGAAGAACGCGCGGATGCGGTGCCACAAGAGGCGCCTGTCCGGCTCCTGGGAGCCGGTGTCGGTACTGTGACTGCTCTCGGCCATGACCGGCCTTTCGAACCCTTCGTCTATGTCCGGCCCGAGGGTGACCGGGCGCGGCCAGTTTCAAGAATGATAGGGATCGCCGATCCCAAGCCGGGCGAGCGCCCGCACTTCAAGCCCCTCCATCTCCTCGGCCTCGGCTGTCCCCAGCTCGTGATCGTGACCGACAAGGTGGAGCAGCCCGTGAATCACCAGATGCGTTGCATGAACTGCAAGTGCAACCGATTTTTCCGCCGCCTCGCGCATGCAGGTCTCGCGCGCCATCACGATGTCGCCCAGCATGACGGGCGCGCCGCGGTTCTCCTCGGCGCCCGCGCGCAGCACTTCCTCGCGCGAGAGCATGGGGAAACTCAGCACGTTGGTCGGCTTGTCCTTGGCCCGCCACTGGCGGTTGAGGACATGCACTTCCTCGTCATCAGCAAAGACCAGGCTGACGAGCATGTCGGGATTGGCCAGCTCGGGCGCTTCGGCGGCGATGGCTTCGGCGGCGCGATGGGCCAGCCTGTCCCAGTCGGTCTCGTCCCCCCATTCGGGCGAGACGTCGATCTCAAGCGTTGGTGCGGTCATGCGAACATCCTTGCGCGGCAAAGGGCTCAGCCCTGCGCGTCCGGCCCTTCATAGGCATCGACGATGCGGCCCACGATGGGATGGCGCACCACGTCGGCGGCGGTAAAGCGGCTGACCGCGATCCCGTCGACCCCTTCCAGCCGGTCGACCGCGTCGGCCAGCCCGGAATGGCGGTCGCCGCCCGGAATATCGACCTGCCTGGGGTCGCCGCACACCACCATGCGGCTGTTCTGGCCGAAACGGGTCAGGAACATCTTCATCTGCTCGCGCGTGGTGTTCTGCGCTTCGTCCAGGATCACGAAGGCATCGGCCAGCGTGCGCCCGCGCATGAAGGCGATGGGCGCGATCTCGATCTCTCCGGAAGCCAGCCGGCGCTCCACCTGCTCGGGCGGCATGCAGTCGAACAGCGCGTCGTAGAGCGGGCGCAGATAGGGATCGACCTTGTCCTTCATGTCGCCGGGCAGGAAGCCCAGCTTCTCGCCCGCCTCGACCGCGGGGCGCGACAGGATCAGGCGCTGCACGCTGCCGGTGATTAGCTGCGCGACTGCCTGTGCCACCGCCAGATAGGTCTTGCCCGTGCCCGCCGGGCCCAGCGCGAAGATGATGTCGTTGCTGACCAGCGCCTGCATGTAGTTTTCCTGCGCCTTCGAGCGCGGGGCAATGGTCTTCTTGCGCGTGCGGATCATGATCTGCGGGCGGCCGTTGCGGTTGAGGTTTCCGCCGAGGCCCCCTGCGTCATCGCCGGTGACGATCCCGTCCAGCGTCGGCTCGCTGCTCATCGCGATCAGCGCGTCGACCGCGCCAGCGTCAAGCTCGAACCCCGACAGCAGTTGCTGCTGCATCCCGGCCAGCACGTCGCGGGTACGGGCGACGGCTTCCTCGCTCCCCTCGATCTGCACGCGATTGCCCCGCGCGGCGATATAGACGCCGAGGCGATCTTCTATCTGTACGAGATTGCGATCGAATTGCCCGAACAGCGCGCCCAGCATCTCGGCGTCGGGGAATTCCATCTCGGTCCGGGCCCGGGCCGCGCCATGCGCGGTTCGGTCGCCAGTCGGTCCTGTGCGATCGGGCCAGTTGCCCGTGGGGGCCGTGGGTGCGGCAACGCGCGCGTTCTTGCGGCTCACTCGTGCTCCTTGTCACGACCGGCAGGGGTGATGCGGAACCGACTCGGACCGCGATGAAAACCGGCCTGTTTCTTCCCCTGCAAGATAGGTGCCCGCCGGGCTTAGACAAGTCGCCAGAGGGTCAGCGGCTGGGGATAAAACCCGGCGACAGGGTGCCGGGGTCGGCGCTCTCGCGCTCCGCCTCCTCTTCCGCCAGGTGGACGGCGGCGGCGGTGCGGCGGCACCGCGTCCGGTCATTGCCGCACTGGCGCGCGGTGATCACGCTTTCGCCGTCGCTCAGCATCAGCGTGCCGTCCTGGCCGCGCGCGATGGCGGGCGATGTGCGGAAGAATGCCGCCAGCTCGTCCCGCGCGCCCGCGCGATAGGTATCGCATTCCTTCACCTGCACATTGCCGGTGCGCAGCCGCCCCTCGACCACGCGCAGGGTGCCGCCGATCGCGGCGGGGCAATCCATCCAGATGGCGAATTGCCCGTCATGCAGCGACAGGATCGGCCGCGCACCGGCGGAGTCGCCGGTCAAAATCTCGAACGGCGCGGCGTCGAGCGGCGGGGCCGCCGGATCCTTCGGCCCGCTATCGATCCGGCTGAGCGTGACCGCGTGGGTCCGGCCCGCCAGCATGATCTTGCCCTCGCGGTTGCGTCCGATCAGCGGCTTGTCGGCCAGCACCGACACCAGCGCCGCATCCACCGTGCTGTCGGCGCACTCGCTGGTCTTGCGCTTCGGCTCGCCCAGCGCGAAACTGCGGGTGAGGGGGATATAAAGCGCCTCCGCCTGGTCGCAGCCCAGCCAGCGCAGGTACGACCGGCCGAAATGCACGGTGGCCAGATCGTCCTGCAGATCGGCGGTTGGCACACCGTCCACCGCGGTCACCAGCCAGCCCGTGTTTTCCAGGTCGAACGCCAGTGGCGCAAAGCCGGGCGCCAGTTGCAGCCCATCGGGATTGGGCGGGCTTTCCGCGGCATCCGCGATCGGGGCCGAGGGCGCGGTCATGGGCAGCGGTTCCGGCATCGGATCGGCAGGCGCACCGTCGCAGGCGGCGAGCAGCATGCAGCAGATCGCCCAGGCGGCGGCCAGGCCCCGTCGTTCTATGGGCATCGAAAAGGCGTTGTTTCGCAGGGTCATGGCTCCTTCGTGAGATCGTTTGCATTTCCCCCAATCGCCTGCAAGCGATATGGTCCGGGTCATGCGCATGATTCCCACCTGTTTGATCTTCGCTGGTCCCGCCTTGGTAATGGCGCTGACGGGCTGCGCTTCGCCGCCTGCGGCGGGCGCTCGACCGGTTGCGGAAACCACCGAGAGGTCGGCGGACGCCTTCCTCGCCCAGCACTTCGCTGATGACGGCGATGTCTCGGCGGTTACAACCGCGATCGACCTCGATGGCGACGGCGTGGAGGAGATCGTGGCCTATGCCGCCGGGCCGATGCTGTGCGGATCGGGCGGCTGCAACGTGCTGGTTCTCCAGCGCGAGGCGGACGGCTTTGCCGTGCGCATGGATGCCAGCGTGTCCAGATTGCCGGTAACCGCGCTGGACAGCCGCAGCCACGGCTGGCGCGACCTGACCGTCGGGATCGGCGGCGGCGGCGGACCAGGCGGCCAGGCCGTCATGCGTTTCGACGGCGCGCGCTATCCGTCCAATCCGACCGTGCCGCCAGCGACGATGCTGGACGCTGCAGACGCGGCAGGCACGGTGCTGATCGCGCAGGACGCGCAAGGCGCCATGCGCAAGATCACCGCGGACTAGACGACCCGCGCTTCCAGCGAGTTCGGCCCCGCGGCCAGCAGTTCGACCTGCACCAGGTCGCCGATCGCGGCCTCTGCCTCGAACCATGCCGATTGCAGCCACGGCGTCTTGCCCAGCCACTGGCCCGGCTTGCGCCCCTTGCGCTCGACCAGCACTTCGCAGGTCCGCCCCACCGACGCCTGGTTGAATGCCAGGCTGTCGCGCTGGAGCGCCGCCTGCAGCCGCTGCAACCGCTCGTCCATCACTTCCTTTGCGATTTGGCCGTCCATCGTCGCGGCAGGCGTGCCGGGGCGGGGCGAATATTTGAAGCTGAACGCCGCGGCATAGCGGATGGTGTCCACCATCTTTAGCGTATCCTCGAACTCCGCATCGGTCTCGCCCGGAAAGCCGACGATGAAATCGCCGCTGATGGCAATATCGGGCCGCGCGGCGCGGAACCGCTCGATCAGTTCGACATAGCTTTCCGCGCTGTGGCTCCGGTTCATGGCGGCAAGCACGCGGTTGCTGCCCGATTGCACCGGCAGGTGGAGATAGGGCATCAGCTTGTCCACCTCGCCATGCGCGGCGATCAGCGCGTCGCTCATGTCGTTCGGGTGGCTGGTGGTATAGCGGATGCGCTTCAGGTCGGGCAGCGCGGCCAGCGCGCGGATCAGTCCGTCGAGTCCGACGGCCCGGCCCTTGTCGTCCTCGCCGTCCCATGCATTGACGTTCTGGCCCAGCAACGTGATCTCGCGCGCGCCGGCGTCGACCAGCCGTTTCGCTTCCTCGACCAGGTCGGCGAAGGGGCGGCTGATCTCCGCGCCGCGCGTATAGGGCACCACGCAATAGGTGCAGAACTTGTCGCAACCTTCCTGCACGGTCAGGAACGCCGAGGGGGCGCGTCTCGTGCGGGCCCCGGTGCTTCTATCAGGCAGGACGCCGAACTTGGTGTTGGCGGGCATGTCGGTGTCGGTCACGCGCTCGCCGTGGCGGGCCTTTTCGATCATGCCGGGCAGGCGGTGATAGGCCTGCGGACCGACGACCATGCGCACGTCGGGGCTGCGTGCCATGATCTCCTCGCCCTCAGCCTGCGCGACGCATCCCGCGACCGCGATCAGCGGGGCGGAACCGTCGTCCCGGCCCCAGTCCTTCACGATCCGGCCGATGTCGGAATAGACCTTCTCCGCCGCCTTTTCGCGGATGTGGCAGGTGTTCAGCACGACGAGATCGGCGTCGCCGCCTTCGGGAGCGGCGGACATGCCTTGCGCGCCCAGCAATTCGGCCATGCGTTCGCCGTCATAGACGTTCATCTGGCAGCCGAAGCTCTTGATGCGATAGGTCTTGGGTTCGGAAAGGGATTTCATGGGGCGCGCCCTTACGCCTTTGTCGTCCCGTTTGCGAGTCCCATGGCGAGGTCGAGCCGCGATGCCACCGCCGCCGCCATCGCCTTGCGCCCGGCCAGCTCCTCGCCCTGCAGGGGGGGCAGGAAATGCACCGTCAGTTCGACCGGACGCGCGCGTCCCATGATGGACAGGAAATTGTCGACCCCCGGCTGGTCGCCCAGCCACGCGATGTCCGCCGGGTCGCGGTAGTGCAGCAGCACGGGCACGATCGGCACGCCGGCGGGCGGGGGATCGATGGCGGACAGCAGGCTGCTCTTGATCGGCAGCAGCGCGTCGCCGGGGCCGGTGGTGCCCTCGGCAAACAGGGTCAGGACGTCACATTCGTCGATCGCGGCGCGGATCTGGTCGACCTGCTGCGACACCGTATGCCGCTGCGAGCGCGCGATGAAGATCGTGTCGTTCATCTCGCACAGCGTCCTGAACACCGGGTGCCCCTGAAGCCCGTCATGCGCGACGAAGGCGGACCGCGCGGTCGCGGCCAGCGCCGGAATGTCGATCCAGCTGACGTGATTGGCCAGCAGCATCGCGCGGCGAGGGCGGTCGCCCCGCACCTCGATGCTTACCCCCGCGATGAAGGCGACCCCGGCCAGGAACACCGGCGGCACCCGATTGCGCCCGGGCAACAGCGCCAGCAAATAATAGGCGATGACGCAGCTGATCAGCCACAGCAGCAGGGCCGCCAGCCTGATCGGCGCGCGCCAGCCCATCGGACAGTCAGTCCCGGTCGAGGCGGACGCCGTAAAGCTCCATGCGGTGATCGACGAGGCGGAAGCCCAGCTTCTCGGCGATCTGGCGCTGCAGCGATTCCAGTTCGGGATCGACGAACTCGACGACCTTGCCGGTCTCGACATCGATCAGGTGGTCGTGATGCGCCTCGGGCGAAGCTTCGTACCGGGCGCGGCCGTCGCCAAAATCGTGGCGGTCCAGGATGCCCGCTTCCTCGAACAGGCGCACGGTGCGATAGACGGTGGCGATCGAGATGCCCGGATCGATGGCGGATGCGCGTTCGTGCAGCTTCTCGACATCGGGGTGGTCGGTGCTTTCGGACAGCACCTTGGCGATTACGCGGCGCTGTTCGGTGATGCGAAGTCCGCGTTCGGCGCAGATCGCCTCGATATCGATCGGGTTGGGCACGGGGTTACAACCTTAAAAACACGTGGAAATAGAAGAAAGGGCGGCTGCACCGCTTCGCCGCGATCATAGACCGCGACGCCGCCAACGCAACCGCCCTGAAACTTTGTGTCCGTCCCGGCCGGGGAGGGGGTGGGGGAGGGTATCGGCCGGGTGGACGCGGGCCCATGACAGGCCCGCGGGTAACCGGATGTCAGGCCTTCTTGCGGCGCGCGCCGGGCTTGCGGCCGAGGCCGATCTTCTTCGCCAGTTCGCGGCGCTTTTCCGCATAGTTGGGAGCGACCATCGGATAGTCGGCCGGAAGATTCCAGCGCGCACGATATTCGTCCGGGGTCATGTTGTAGTGCGTCATCAGGTGGCGCTTCAGCATCTTCAGCTTCTTGCCGTCTTCCAGACACACGATGTAATCGGGCTTGATCGAGGAGCGGATCGACACGGCCGGTTCGGGCGGCGTCTCTTCCTCCTGCTGGGCTTCGCCAAGTCCGGCGAGGGCAGCATAGACGTTGCTGATGAGCGAGGGGACTTCACCAACTTCGACGTTATTATTGCTGACGTGAGCGGCCACGATATCCGACGTGAGTGTAATCAGAGTCTCGTTCACGTCGAGTACGGGATTATCCATGACAATTATCCTTTCAGTACGGTTCTTCACGCGATCCGGCCACCCCGAAAGCCGCATCGGCGTTACGCCCCGTATTATGCATCATTTATTAAAATACAACTATTCACCCGATGCTATTCATCGAAAAACCCGCTAATTAAAATCTGAAGTTCCAATTTGCCGCGACGGGATTGGGCGAATTGCTTGTCAGGCAGCCTGCCCGATAGTGATGCGTGGCGAATAATCGGTTTAAGACGCGTTAATCATGCGCATGAAAGTAATCGCATTGCGCCGCTTGCCATCACGCCCCGAATAATAGTCCCGGCGTAGCCCCACCGGCCTGAAGCCGCGCGCCTGATACAAATGGCGCGCCGGATTGTCGTCGCGCATTTCGAGAAATATCTTCGTGCAGCATAGGTCGCGCGACGTTTCCACCGCACGGTCGAGCAATCGGGCGCCCAAGCCCCTGCCGCGCGATTCGGGCGAAATGGCGATCAGCAGCAGTTCCTCCTCGTCCAGCACGCGCCTCAGCAGCGCGAAGCCGACGACCTGCTCCAGGTCGGGGGGGACCAGGTTCCCCGCGGCGTCGATCAGCACGCAGCGGGTATCGGGCAGCACCAGCGCGCCCAGCAGCTGGGACCGGGTCCACGCCTCGCCGAAGACCGGGTCGAAGGCCATGTCCATCACCCGCATGATGGCATCGGCGATGCGCTGCTCGGCCATCAGCCGGCCTGCGCGGCACCGGCCCGGCGCTTGCTCGCGCCTCCTTCACCGGGAAGGGCGGCATCGGGTTTCCGTCCATAGGCGGGGCGGGGATCGGCAAACAGCAGATCGGCGGGCAGGGCGGCAAAGGCGCGTGCATCAGGCAGGATTACCAGCGCCTCGCCAAAGCCGCGCGCCTCGACCAGCGCGTCGGCCCTGCTGCCCGCGACCAGCGGCATGTCCAGCACCTGCTGCGCTTCGGCGGGAGGGAGCGAGCGGGTCTCGCCCTCGGGCTGGCCCGAGGCGGCGAAGCGCTGCACGAACCACTCGCCATGGCCCGCATTGTTGGCGACGCCCACTGCCTGGCCGCCATGTTCGGAAAGGGCCTGCGCCGCAACCAGGGCAAGGGTGGGAAAGCCCAGCAATTCGGCCCGCCAGGCAAGCGCCAGCGCCTTGGCGGCGGCAAGCCCGACGCGAATGCCGGTAAAGCTGCCGGGGCCTGTCGAAACCGCGATCCGGTCCGCACGGCCGCCGCCGGGCAATTCGCCGATCATCGGCACCAGCCGCTCGGCATGGCCGCGGCCCAGCGTCTCGCAGCGGCCATCGACCAGGCGCAGCGCATCGCCCGCGCCCTCGAACAGGGCGGCCGAGCAGTTCTCCGTCGCGCATTCGATGACGAGAGTGCGCACTCCGGTCATTTCCTTCTTTAGCGGTTCCCGGCCGGCCTGGCTGCGGAAGGCCGGTTCAGGCCGCGCGTACCTCGTTCACTTCGGGAACATAGTGTTTCAGCAGACCCTCGATGCCCTGCTTCAGCGTCGCTGTCGAGGAGGGACAACCCGCACATGCGCCCTGCATCTGCAGGAAGACCACGCCCTCGCGAAACCCGCGATAGATGATGTCGCCGCCATCGCCCGCGACGGCGGGACGCACGCGAGTCTCGATCAGCTCGCGGATCTGGGCGATCACGTCGGCGTCCTCGGGGTTGTCCTCGATCGCCTCGTCCTCTGCCGGGACCGCGAAGCCCGCGGCATCGCCGCCCGCGAACAGCGGCGCTTCCGACACGAAATGGTCGAGCAGCACCGCCACCACCTGCGGCTTCAGCGCGGCCCAGTCGGTGCCCTGCGCGGCGGTGACCGATACGAAGTCCGACCCGAAGAACACCCCGGTAACATCGCCCAGCGAAAACAGCGCCGATGACAGCGGCGAAGCCTCCGCGCTTTCGGGATCGGCGAAGTCGCGCGTGCCCGACGGCATCACCTGACGTCCGGGCAGGAACTTCAGCGTGGCGGGATTGGGGGTGGTTTCGGTCTCTATATACATGGGGCTGATTTAGGCGAAGCGCCCCGCCGTTCAAGCGGCGATTGCTTGCCATGACCCAAGCGCGCCTATCCGCCGCCGGGAACGGTAAGCAATTGCGCGGGTTTCGCGGCAGTCACCAACCCGCGTTCACGCATAGTCTCTCCCGCATTCACTGGCGCTTCATGGCGCCGCTTCCTATACAGGCACCATGCAATTTAATCCCCGCCAGGCGGTCACCGCCGCCCTTGCCGCCCTTCTTGCCAGCACTTCGGCCCTGGTCCCCGCGCCCGCACTGGCCCAGCCCGCCCCCTCTGCCGAGGCGAAGCGCGACTGGCCGCAGGTCGAGCAGGACCGCCCCTGGCTCTACCGCGGCAGCGACATCCCGGTGGACGAGGAATGGGTGTTCGGCGAGCTGGACAACGGGCTGCGCTATGCGGTGCGGCAGAACGACATTCCCGCCAACCAGGTCTCCGTTCGCGTGGCGGTCGATGCAGGCTCGATCCACGAGGCGGATAGCGAGCGCGGCTATGCGCATCTCCTCGAACATCTGTTGTTCCGCGAATCCAGATATCTCGCCAACGGCCAGGCGATCGAGCGTTGGCGCGAGCTGGGCACGACCATCGGCGCGGATACGGGCGCGTTCACCTCGCCCACGCAGACCGTGTTCAACGTCGACGTGCCCGATGTCGACCAGGCCAAGCTGGCCGAGGTGTTCAAGCTGCTGTCGGGCATGGTGACCGGCCCCGTGCTGTCCGACGCCAATGTCCAGACCGAGCTGCCCATCGTGCTGGCCGAACGGCGCGAGCGCGGCGCGGCGGGGCGCCGCATTTCGGAAGCCACGCAGCAGACCTATTTCGCGGGCCAGCGCATCGCCGAACGCCTGCCCATCGGCACGGTGGAAACGCTGCAGGCGGCAACCGGCGACAGCGTCAGCGCGTTCTACAACCGCTGGTACCGGCCAGACAACACGATCGTCGTCGTCGCGGGCGACTTCCCGACCCCGGTGCTGGAGCAGGCGGTAAAGACCGCGTTCGGCGGCTGGAAGGCCAAGGGCACCGCGACCCCTGCGCCGCCCTTTGGCGATCCGGTCCCCGGCCCCGATGCGCAGACCGCGCCGGGCGCGCTGGCGCCGGTCGACAAGGTCAGCGTGATCGTGGAACCCGATTTGCCGCGCAACATCGGCTATGCGGTGATGCGCCCGTGGCGCCCTGTCGTCGACACCATCGAATACAACGAGGGGCTGCTGACCGACCAGCTCGCCATGTCGATCATCAACCGCCGGCTGGAATCGAAGGCACGCGGCGGCGGCAGCTTCCTGGCCGCATCGGTGGCGCAGGATGACCTCAACCGCTCGACCGACGCGACCTTCGTGTCGATCACGCCGCTGGGCGCTGACTGGAAGGCCGCGCTGCTCGACGTGCGCGCCGTGATCAAGGACGCGATCGAGAATCCGCCCACGCAGGAAGAGATCAACCGCGAGGCGGCCGAGTTCGAGAACGCCTTCCGCGTCGGGGTCGAGACCCGCGATGTGCAGCAGGCATCCGACCTCGTCGACAACGTGGTCGAGGCGATCAACATCCGCGAAACCGTCGCCGCGCCCGAGGTGGTGCTGGACGTGTTCGAGGGGATGAAGCCCAACCTCACGCCGCAGGTCATCCTTGACCACACGAAGCAGCTG
>JAPYSD010000545.1 GCA_029936705.1 Croceicoccus sp.
CCTGACCATCCAGAGCCACAAGATTGGCACGCGCGACCACAATTGCGGCATGGCTGCGCTCTATTCCGGCACCATTTGCGCCTGTCCAGACCGACAATGCGGCCAGCAGCAATGCGCCCGATCCGGTTCCGCAATCCAAGATGCGTTCCGGCGCGCGGCTGGCCAGTTTTTCGCGCGCGATATCGATCAGCAGCTCGGTGTCGGAGCGCGGGACCAGCACGTCGGGCGTGACCTGCAATCGCAGGCCGTAGAACTCGGTCTCGCCCGTGACATGCGCCAGCGGTTCGCCGGCGGCGCGGCGGGCGACCAGCGCGCCGAAACCCGTGGGCGCGGGATCGGTCATGCGGCGCAGCAGCAGGTCGGACCGCGAGCAGCCGAGCGCGTGCGCCATCAGCCATTCGGCTTCCAGCCGCGCGGCATCGGTGACGGGGGCCAGCCGCTGCGCCGCCTCGCGCAGGGCGGCGGCGACGGGTTGCCTATCCATTTTGGGCGGCGAGGCGCTTGGCCTGGTCCTCGGCGATCAGCGCGTCGACCAGTTCGCCCAGGCCGGGGCCTTCCAGCACCTCGGGCAGCTTGTGCAGCGTCAGGCCGATGCGGTGGTCGGTGACGCGGCCCTGCGGGAAATTATAGGTGCGGATGCGTTCCGAGCGATCGCCGCTGCCCACCATCGCCTTGCGCGCCTCGGCTTCCTCGCCGTGGGCTTCCTCGCGCATCTTTTCATAGAGGCGCGCGCGCAGCACCTGCATCGCCTTGGCGCGGTTCTTGTGCTGGCTGCGTTCGTCCTGCTGGGTGACGACGAGCCCGCTGGGCAGGTGGGTGATGCGCACCGCCGAATCGGTGGTGTTGACGTGCTGCCCGCCCGCGCCGCTGGCGCGGTAGATGTCGATCTTGAGATCGCCCGGGTCGATCTGCACGTCGACCTCGTCCGGTTCGGGCAGGACGGCGACGGTGGCGGCGCTGGTGTGGATGCGCCCGCCGCTTTCGGTAACAGGCACGCGCTGCACCCGGTGGACGCCGCTTTCGAACTTCATCTTGGCGAACACGCCCTGCCCGCTGACATTGGCGACGACTTCCCTGAAGCCGCCGATGTCGCTGGCGTTGGCGCTGATCGTCTCGACCTTCCAGCCCTGTTCGGCGGCATAGCGTTCGTACATGCGGAACAGGTCGGCGGCGAACAGAGCCGCCTCGTCCCCGCCGGTGCCGGCGCGGATTTCCAGCATGGCGGGGCGGCTGTCGGCGGCATCGCGCGGCAGCAGAGCGACCGCCAGCTTCGCCTCCGCCCCGGGCAGTTCGCGCTCGATCCGCTCGATGTCGTCGGCGGCCATCGCCTTCATCTCGGGGTCGGACAGCATTTCGCGCAGTTCGGCCAGTTCGGCGCGCATCGCCGCGACATCCGCCGCCTCTCGCGCCACGGGTTCAAGCTCCGCGTAATCGCGGCTGGCGGTCACGAAAGCCTCGCCCTCCAGCGTGCCGGAGGCGAGCCGCGCCTCGAGCTCGGCAAAGCGCTGCGCGATCTGGGACAGGCGTTCGTCGGAGACGTTCATTGGCGGATCAGTTCGCCAGCGCCTGTTCGATTCGCGCGGTCACGTCGTCCTCGGCGCGGATGCGGCGGGCGACCTCGCCCTCGCGCACGGCAAAGGCGACGATGGCCCCGGCGCCGATCTTCACCGCCTTGTCGAAACGCTTGCGGGGGCTGCCGCTCGCCATCATCTCGGCGGAAATCCCTGCGCGGCGCAGCCTGCCGATCGCGGCGGTCGCATCGGGAATCGCGGCATCATCCTCGGCCACCACGATGGCGTCGGCGACCGCGTCGCCATCGCGCGTCCCCACCAGCATCGCCAGCCGCTCGATCCCCGCGGCCCAGCCGACCGCCGGGGTCGGCGGACCGCCCAGCGCTTCCATCAGCCCGTCATAGCGCCCGCCGCCCAGCACGGTACCCTGCGCGCCCAGCCGGTCGGTCACGAATTCGAACGCGGTGTGGCGGTAATAGTCCAGCCCGCGCACCAGGGAGGGCACGCGCGTCCACGCGACGCCCGCCGCGTCCAGCCCGCTGGTGACGGCGCCGAAGAAGTCCTGCGCCTCGCCCGACAGATAGGCGTCGATCTGGGGCGCGTCGGCGACGAAGGCCTTGTCGCGCGGATCCTTGGAATCGAGGATGCGCAGCGGGTTGCGCTGCAGGCGGTCCTGCGAATCCTCGGACAGTTCGGCGCGGTGCGCCTCGAAATACTCGACCAGAGCGGCGCGCCAGGCATCGCGGCTGTCCGCATCGCCCAGCGTGTTCAGTTGCAGCGTCACGCCGTCGGCGATGCCCAGTTCGTCGAGATGTTCGACGGCGCTGCGCAGGTAGTCCGGGTTGTTACCCGAAACTCCCACGCCATCGCCAATGACCTGGGCGGCCTCGGCTACGGGCAGGGTGCCGGCATATTGCTCGTGGCCGGGATCGGCGACGTAGCATACGGTCGGGATCCGCTGGCCGTTGATGACCACGGGAATATTGCGCCGCTTATAAACGTGGGTCACCAGTTCGCGCTCGTCGAGATAGGCGACGGTTGCCGCGGCGTCAGGGGCGGCCACGCGAAAAGCCCGGCCGCGGCAGGATCCGCCGCGGTCAAGACCG
>JAPYSD010000546.1 GCA_029936705.1 Croceicoccus sp.
GTGCAGGGCGGTTCGGAAAGCACCCTCAAGGACTTGCTGAACGGCGAGGAGATCAGTGTCGAAGGACATTACGAGCCCGGTGACATTTCCGACGATTACACCGCGTCCAGCTTCGGTGCCTTTTTCGCGCAGGTGCGGGTGAACCGCCATACCGGCGAAACCCGCGTCGACAGGATGCTGGGCGCGTTCGGCTTTGGCCGCGTGCTGAATGAAAAGACCGCCCGGTCGCAGTGTATTGGCGGCATGGTCTGGTGCATCGGCAGCGCGCTGACCGAATCTCTGTTGTTCGATCCGGTGGATGGCCACCTCGCCAATTGCGACTTGGCCGAATATCACGTTCCGGTTCACCGCGACGTTCCGGATCTGGAAGTGCTGATGCTGGAACGCAACGATCCGGCGGCCAGCGCGGTGCAGGGCAAGGGGGTCGGAGAACTGGGCATGTGCGGCGGGGCGGGCGCGATCGCGAACGCCATCTACAACGCCTGCGGAGCGCGGCTGTTCGAGTTCCCGATGACGCCCGACCGTGTCCTGGCGGCAATGCCCGACTGATTTCGTCTCCCCGCCCTCGTGCATATCGCGGGGGCGGGGCCACGGGCCTGACAAGGCCCGCGAATATCGCGAAAACCGCGGAACCTGTGCGTCATAGCGGGCTTTAATTATTATGAAAAAGCAAGATTCGCGCCCGCCCGTTGTCGCCATCACCGGAGCCTCTGCAGGCGTTGGACGAGCGGTCGCCCGCCGCTTCGCTCGCGATGGTGCGCGCATCGGCCTGATCGCCCGCGGGCACGACGGCCTTGCAGGCGCGAAGAAGGACGTCGAGGAACTTGGCGGAGAGGCCTTGGTCTGTCCCTACGATGTCAGCGACTATGACGCTGTCGAACAGGCTGCCGACGCGATCGAAGATGCGTTCGGCCCGATCGACATTTGGATCAACGCTGCATTCGCCGGTGTGATGGCGCCCTTCATGGACATGGACATGGCCGATTATCGCCGTGTCACCGACGTGACCTATCACGGCTAGGTCCACGGCACGATGGCTGCGCTAAAGCGCATGACCCCGCGGGACCGCGGCCATGTCGTGCTGGTAGGCAGCGCGCTCGCCTATCGCGGCATTCCGCTGCAGTCGGCCTATTGCGGGGCCAAGCACGCCATCCAGGGCTTTCACGATTCCATCCGCAGCGAATTGCTGCATGCCAAGTCGAACGTGCGGACCACCATGGTGCAATTGCCGGGCGTGAATACGCCGCAATTCGACTGGATCCGCACCACCATGCCTGACAAGCCGCGCCCCGCCGGTCCGCCCTATCAGCCCGAGATCGCGGCAGACGCCATTCATTTCGCTGCCCATTCCAACCGCAAGTCGGTCAAGCTGGGCTGGCCGACGTTGGAAGCGATCTGGGGCGACCGCCTGGCGTCCCCGCTGGTCGACCGCTATCTCGCGCGGACGGGATTCAGCGGTCAGCAGTCGAAAATACCGGTATCGCCCGACCGGCGCGACAACCTCTACGAACCCGTGCCCGGCGACCATGGCGCGCATGGGCGCTTCGACGACGAGGCGCGCACCAACAGCAGCCAGCTATGGATCACCAAGCACCGTGTGATGCTGGGCATGGCGGCGGCACTGGTCGGCGGGCTCGGCCTGCTCGGCGCACGGACCGGTCGCTAAGGGGATGGGCGACAGCACCAAGCGCATCGCGGATTACGCGATCATCGGCGATTGCGAGACGGCGGCATTGGTCAGCAGGACGGGCGCCATCGAATGGCTGTGCCTGCCACGCTTCGATTCCGAGGCGTGCATGGCGGCGATCCTTGGTGACAAGGACAACGGCTGCTGGCACTTCCTGTTTAGCGAGGAGATCGAGTCGAGCACGCGGCGGTATCGCGGCGACAGCCTGATCCTGGAAACCGAGTTCACCATGAAATCGGGCAAGGCACGCGTGGTCGATTTCATGCCGATCCCGGGGGATTCGCCGCATCTGGTGCGGATCGTGGAATGCCTGGAAGGCGAGGTGAGCCTGACGAGCGAGCTTTATCTGCGCTTCGATTTCGGGCGGATCCATCCGTTGGTGCGCCATTGTTCAGGTGAAAGGGCGCTTGCGATCAGCGGGCCGGACGGGGTCAGCCTGACCTTCGACGCCGAGATCAAGTTCGAGGATCGCAGGTTCGAATCGCAGATCGACCTGAAGGAAGGCGAATCGTCGGCCATGATGCTGACCTGGTTCCCCTCGCACAAGGACGTGCCCGAGCCGGTCGACCCGCGCGAAATGCTGAAGCAGACGGAAGAATACTGGGCCGACGTCGCCAGCCAGTTCGAATATGACGGCGATTACCGCGAGGCGGTGCTGCGCTCGGTGCTGACGCTCAAGGGCATGATCCACCGGCCCACGGGCGGCTTCGTCGCGGCAGTCACCTCTTCGTTGCCCGAGCAGCCCGGCGGCAGCCGCAACTGGGATTACCGTTATTGCTGGCTGCGCGATGCGACGCTGGCCCTGATGGCGCTCAGCCGCGTTGGCTTCAGCGGAGAAGCGGCGGGCTGGATCGGCTGGCTGCGCCGCGCCATCGGCGGCGATCCTATCGACCTGCGCCCATTCTACACCGTGATGGGCGAACCA
>JAPYSD010000547.1 GCA_029936705.1 Croceicoccus sp.
CTGCGCTGGGCATTGGTGCAGAAGAGACAGAGCTTCTCCTAAAACACTATACGCAGCTCAACCAGCAACTCACGAACCCCGACTCATCTTGAGCGTAAACCTGCAGGCCTGCTCATTGCGCCCTCTCGAGGTAGCGGCAAAAGGCATTTGCGAGCTGCGTTTGTCTCGGCGTACGGCACTCGGCTATGCAGACGTGCAGAGAGCCAAGTTTTTGCTAACGCTAGTGACTTTGAAATTTCTGCAGAGATCGGCTGAAATGTCTAAGTGTCTGACCCGAAACTAAGGTGGGTGATATCAGCAGGTTAGCTTGACGCCGTGCCTTGCCGTTGATTCAGGAGGTTTTGCGAAGAACTTCCGGAGATCAGCGATGTGGACCGATACCACCCGCGCGCATCATTCGCGCAAAGGCCTCGCCCTGCCAAGCGATTTGACCGATGGTGAGTGGGCCGTTCTGGAGCCCTTTTTCCCGCCGCCATCGCAGACTGGGCGGCCTCGCAAATGGCCAGTCCGGCGCATTGTCGAGGCGATCCTTTACCTGCTTCGCGGCGGGTTGCCCTGGCGGATGCTGCCCCCCTGTTTTCCGCCGGCCTCGACCGTGCAGCGCTGGTTCTACTTATGGCGCGATGCGGGCCTGTGGGAACGGATCAACCATTATCTGCTGCAAGACCTACGCACCGCCCAGGGCCGTGAGGCTTCGCCCAGTGCCGGTGTAATCGACAGCCAAAGCGTCAAGACGACCGAAAGCGGAGGTCCGCAGGGCTATGATGCAGGTAAAAAGATCAAGGGGCGCAAGCGTCATATCGTGACCGATACCGAAGGTAATCTGGTTCATGCCGTGGTCCACACCGCCGATATCCAGGACCGTGACGGTGCTCCGCTGCTGCTGGCCGAGATCGTCCGCTCGTTCCCATGGCTGCGGCACGTCTTCGCCGATGGCGGCTATGCCGGGAAGAAGCTCAGGGGTAGCCTCGCCCGGCTCGGGCAGTGGACCATCGAGATCATCAAACGGTCCGACAGGGCAAAGGGCTTCGAAATCCTGCCGCGACGCTGGGTGGTCGAGCGGACATTCGCCTGGCTCGGCCGCAACCGTCGCCTTGCAAAGGACTTCGAACAGACCCTCGCATCGGCCCGCTGCTGGCTGTTCACCGCTTCCGTCCAGCTCCTCACTCGACGCATCGTACGTCTATGAAAATACAGCCGATAGTTTCGAGTCAGACTCTGAGAATTGCGGAGCCTCCAACAAAACTAGGCTTCGTGGACAAAGGATATCCAGAGTTTGACTGAGGCGAGCGCGACGAAGCCGAGGTAGGACTCTCTGGTCTTGTCATAGCGGTTGTTTCGCGGCCACGTTAAACGTCGTGCAGACGAGAGAGGGCGTTTGTTATGGTAATCGGGACACGAGTTTCTGAGCGGTTTCTGTACCTAACGCCGCCCGATGGACAATAGGTTTCTTCTCGAACTTGGGCTAGCTCGCGGTAAGCGCAGTATAATTGGGAGACCACACATGGCGGTAGAAGAATCCGATGGACACGTCGAGAAATCGGTAACGCGTGACGACGGCAGCTGGCAAATCCCAGAGCCGGGTCACTCTGAACTCGTGCAGATGCGAATTCGCCTCATCACCCTTGAAAACATCGTTCTCGGGCTCCTCTCTGATGCGACCGAAAAGCAGGTCGACCAGATAAGGCGGCGCGCCGATATGATAGAGCCACGCGCTGATGCCACAAGGCATCCGCTCACCGAATTGGCAGCAGACGACATGCGGAAATTTCTTGATCGATCTCAAAGGATCCTGAAAGTAAGCGGTTCCAGCGACGCGATCATAGAATAACTATCGACCAAGTGATTGAAGTTGCTGGTTTTGCCGGATCCGCTTTTTACGACCGTCGCGAATAAAGGCCGAAGCGTGAATCGAACTTTTTGGCTGATATTTTTGTGGGAGCCTGGTCGCCTTCGTCTAAGAGATTTTCCAAATGCCTTTCTTCGACGGTGCAAACCTCACCCCATATGAGCGAACAGTACGCTGCGGCCTCGCCAGTCTCGGCGATGGCCGAATCCTGTTGACGGTTAATGAATTGGCCGTCCTCAAAGGTGGTGGCAACTGGCTTTGGTAACCTTCCAAGTCCCCGATCGCAATCTACCTTGCCTTTGGTCTCGAGGTTGCGGCCGTGGTGGTATTGATTGCCACCTCGCTGCCGCGCGAGAGCATCTCGAGTTGGCGCTATAGCGACTTGATGCCGGTCGAGCCTGCAACGGGCCTGGCGCTGGTGCTCATCAGTATGTGGATTATCGTACCTTACTTTCCTTGGCTTTCGTGAGGTTTGTGCGGCCTTAACCTGAATGATTAACCTCGGCGCTTACTGTTTCGTTCAAAATTCCCCCCGCCGCCTTATCCTAGGCATGCGATTGGCGAGCAGGATAAATTCGGAAAGGGCAAACTATGTGCCGCCGAGCGCGAAAAGCAGGAGCCACGAATTGTTGATGGGGTGGCGCTGCGTCCAATCCATGATGTGGAGTCTCCAGATGATAACTCCGCCAGCTAGCCAATTGCGGTGAGGGCGAGGCCGATCAGACGTCGTGCGGCGCAAACAGAATAGCTGCGGCAC
>JAPYSD010000548.1 GCA_029936705.1 Croceicoccus sp.
CCAATCAGGCGCGGCAGGCGCTGCGTGCCGCCCGATCCCGGCAAAAGACCCAGATTGACTTCTGGCAGCCCCACGACGGCACGCGGATCGTCCGACAGCACACGGTGGTGGCATGCCAGTGCCAGTTCGAACCCTCCGCCAAGCGCAAGGCCGTTCATGGCACAGGCGACCGGCTTGCCCATCGTTTCCAGCGCGCGGTGCATTGCCGTTGCCTTCTGGCTGAACGCAAAGGCATCCTTGGGCGTCATGGTTTCATAACCCGCGACCATCAGCTTTAGGTCGGCGCCCGCCATGAAGGCCTTCTTGCCCGATGCGATGATGACGCCGGTAACACTCTCGTCGTCGCGCAGCTCTGCAATTGCGGCATTCATGTCTTCGAGCCATTCGGCCGAAACGACGTTCATGCTCTCATCGGCATTGTCGAGTGTGAGAATGGCGACGCCGTCGGCGCCCTTGTCCAGCTTGATGTGTCGCATGGTTTTGCTCTTTGCGCTTTCACTCATCGGGTCACACCCGTTCGATAATGGTGGCGGTGCCGAGGCCGTTACCGGCGCACAGCAGGGTCATGGCGGTATTGAGGTCGCGGCGTTCCAGCTCGTCGAGCACGGTCCCCAGGATCATGGCTCCCGTCGCGCCAAGCGGATGGCCAAGGGCAATCGCGCCGCCTGCCACATTGGTGATCGCGTGATCGACGTCCAGATGATCCATGAAGCGCAAGACAACGCTCGCGAACGCCTCGTTCAATTCGTAGAGGTCGATATCGCCCTTTTCCATGCCCACGTTCTTCAACGCCTTGCGCGCGACATCGGCAGGCGCGGTCAGCATGATTGTCGGGTCCGAACCGATCGAGGCCCAGCCCTTGATGCGGGCGCGCGGCTTGAGGCCGGCGGCCTTACCGAACTCGGCATTGCCCAGCATGACGATGCCCGAACCATCGACGATACCGCTGGAATTGCCCCCGGTATGGACGTGGTTGATTTCCTCGATCTCGGGATAGCGTTCCTTGGCGACGCGGCCGAAGCCCATCTTGGCAAAGGGCGGGAAGGCAGCCTTCAGCCCCGCGAGCGATTCCATGGTCGTCGCCGGCCGCCGATATTCGTCATTATCCAGTACGACTTCGCCCATCACGTCCTTTACGGGCACGATCGAGTGGTCGAAGTTGCCTTCGTCCCATGACCTAGCGGCGCGGCGCTGGCTTTCCATCGCATAGCTGTCGACATCTTCGCGGCTGTAACCTTCGAGGGTAGCGATCATGTCTGCGCCAAGGCCTTGCGGGGCATAGTAGTTTTGCAGCGCGACGGCGGGATCCGCGACCCATGCACCGCTGTCATAACCCATGATTACACGGCTCATGCTTTCGACGCCGCCACCGATGCCTGCGCTGGCCATGCCGCTAGCGACCTGCGCAGCGACATTGTTCACGGCCTCAAGCCCGGACGCGCAAAAGCGGTGCAATTGCTGGCCGCCAACGCTGTGGGCATAGCCCGCGTTCACCACCGCGCCGCGGGCGAGCACGCCGCCCTGCTCGCCCACGGGCTGCGCGCAGCCGATCACCACATCGTCCAGCAGGGCGGTATTAAGGCCATTGCGATCGCGGATTTCCTGCAGCAACTGGGTAACCAGTTCGATGGCGGGAATTTCATGAAGTGAGCCATCCGCCCGACCGCGCCCGCGCGGTGTCCGAACGTGGTCATAGATAAATACATCACGCATTGGAGCGATTCTCCCGAAGTCGACCGTGAACGAACCTTTGTCCGTTCTTTTGGTGACCCCCATCCGGGCCGCAGGCTATCTCATCACCTACCCTGCGATAGGATATCTCCATTCAAAACACGGGCTTTCGTTGGTGCATGGGGACGCAAAATGTCGAAATGAACCGCAGGGTCACACTCGTATCGAGACCGGCTGGCATAGCGCAGGCCGCCAATTTTGCGATCGATCGGATTGCGGTTCCGCCTTTGGGCGAAGGTGAACTTCGTATCGCCAATCGCTTCTTGTCGGTTGACCCTGCGATGCGTGGCTGGATAGCAGACGCTGGCAATTATTCGGATCCCGTACCGATTGGCGGTGTAATGCGTTCGCTGGCGGTGGGCGAAATCACGGAAAGTCGCCATCCTGACTGGCGCGAGGGCCAGATCGTCCTCGGCTGGTTCGGCTGGCAGGAAATCGCAACAGTCGGGCCCGATGCAATCGTGTGCGAGGTTTCACAGCCCGACCTGTCCCCTTCGTTGGCGCTTGGCGTGCTGGGCATCAACGGCGTCACGGCCCTGCTTGCCCTGACGATGGTGGGAGAACCGAAAGCGGGCGATACGCTGGTCGTGTCGACAGCGGGCGGGTCCGTAGGTTCAGCCGTGGGACAGATCGGCAGCATGCTGGGGTGCCGCACCGTTGGCATTGCAGGTGGACCCACCAAGGTACACCGGTGCGTCGAATATTTCGGCTTCGATGCGGCAATCGACTATAAGGCCGAAGGACTGGACGAGGCGCTGGTAAAGGCGTGTCCGGATGGCGTCGATATATATTTCGACAATACGTCGGGTGCGGTCAGCGATGCGGTCTTGCCGCAACTGGCCATGCATGCGCGTGT
>JAPYSD010000549.1 GCA_029936705.1 Croceicoccus sp.
GCCATCGCCCGTTCATTCTGCCCATGTCGGCGAAGAGCGGGAAGTTCACTATCCTTGGCATCCCTATTTCGGGCGGAAAGTCAGCGTACGGCGGGTAGAGGAGCGAGCGACGGGGCGCTTTCTCAAGGTCGAAGGCCCATCTGGCATCGTCGTTTCGATGCCTGGTTGGATGGTTGATCCGGTCGCCTGCTCCAAGATGAGAATCGGCCCGCCCCAAGTTGATGTTGCAGCGCTTTCCGATTTGAAGAGGCTGGTCACCGCGGTCGCTGCTTCACCAAACTCCCAACGCGATGATGGAGTCGCATTGGAGGAAGTCGATGAACAAGCACGACACGCCCGCACCGGCCTCGGGCAGACAGATGAGCCTGATCTTCGAGCCCCGGAGGGTGGACGGGATGAGCGAGGCGGAACGGACGAAGGCCGTAATCACGCTTGCTCAAATCCTGATGCAAGCCGCTGGCCTCGTCGTCGAGGAGCTCGGCGATGACCGGCACTGATTTAATCCCGGCGCAACTGCTGAAGCGCAAGGCCGTCGTCTACGTGCGACAATCGACACAATCCCAGGTCATGACCAACCTGGAAAGCCAGCGGCGGCAATACGACCTCGTCGACAGCGCACGTCAGCACGGTTTCACCGATATCGAAGTCATCGACGATGATCTCGGACGATCCGCGAGCGGAACCGTTGCGCGGCCCGGCTTTGATCGCCTGGTCGCATCATTGTGCGCGGGCAAGGTGGGTGCCGTGCTGTGCCTCGATGCGTCAAGGCTCGCGCGAAATGGTCGCGACTGGCACCATCTGCTGGAACTGTGCGGGCTCGTTGAAGCCCGTGTCATCGATCATGATGGCGTGTACAATCCTTGCCAGCCCAACGACCGCCTACTCCTGGGAATGAAGGGCAGCATCAGCGAGTTCGAGCTCGGCGTTCTCAGGACGCGAATGCTCGATGCCGCGAGGTCGAAGGCGCGCCGCGGCGAATTGCGGTTGTCTGTCCCGTTCGGCTACATCTGGCACCGCGAAGCGGGCCTGGGACTCGATCCCGACTTACGCCTTCAGGAGGTAATCCGGCTCATCTTTGCGCGCTTCCGAGAGCTGGGCAGTGCGCGTCAGGTGCTGTTGTCTATGAAGGCCGATGGAATCCACTTCCCGCGGCCTTCGGACGAAGGCCGCATGACCAGCTTCACATGGTTACCTATCCGCTATCGCAACGTCATCGCCGTCCTCAAAAACCCCTTCTATGCAGGTGTTTACGTCTACGGGAAAAGCGAAAAGCGGACTACCATTGTCGATGGGCGAGCGCGGCGAAGCTACGGGCATGGCAAGCCGGTCGGAACCTGGGAGGTGTTCATCAAGGAGCACCACGAGGGCTACGTCAGCTGGGAAGAATACGAGCGCAACCAGAAGCAGCTGGCCCTCAACAACTATGGCCGCGCTGGCGGCGTAAAGTCAGGCCGAGGCGGCAAGGCACTGCTGTCAGGGATCATGACGTGCGGACGGTGCGGGCGGCGACTGAGCGTTGCTTACACCGGTAACCCGCAAAGTCGGCCAGTCTACCGCTGTGACAAGCCGAACCTGATGATGGGCTTACCTCGATGCATGACCTTTGGCGGTCTACGAGTGGATGCAGCAGTTGCGCGCGAACTGCTGCGCGCGGTAGAACCCTTGGCGATCGAAGCCGCGTTCGAGGCGGAGCGGATGAACCGGGAACGACAAGAAGAGCAGCGCCAGATCCTCGACCTGGAACTCCAGCAGGCGCGCTACGAGGCCAGCCTAGCCGAGCGCCGCTACGCAGCTTGTGATCCCGATAATCGCCTGATAGCGGCGCAGCTGGAGAAAAACTGGGAAATCGCGCTCCGTCGCGTGCGGGACTTGAAGGCTCGCCAGCCTGCGGAAGGGCCCTCGACCATCGAGGCCGATCCAAATGCCTTCGCCAATCTGGCGGAAAACCTGTCGGCGGCCTGGAACGCTCCGGATGTGACGATGCGCGCTCGCCAGCAAATGCTACGTACAATGATCGCCGACATCGTCGTCGATGTCGATGATGCCGTGCGTGACGTCGTGCTCACGATCCATTGGCGGGGCGGCCAGCACTCGGAACTGCGGGTTCGCAAGCCGAAAGCCGGCGAGCACGGTTGTGCAACAGCGGAGGATGCGCTGGAGGTGATGCGCAGCATGGCGGGCCGTTGGTCCGACGAGCATATCGCCGCGACGCTGAATCGGATGGGCTTGCCCACCGGCCAAGGCAAAACCTGGACGGCGCACCGGGTCTACTCTGTTCGGCGCGTGCGAGGGATCGATGCCTATCGGTCTGCGGTGAAAGACGGCGAATGGCTCACCATGACTGAGGCGGCCAAAGCGCTTGGCACCTCAAGCCATACGATAAGACTTCTCATCAAAACCGGCGTGCTTCCGGCAGTGCAGGTCGTACCGCGCGCACCGCATCAAATCCGCTCCGCCGATTTGATGTCGGAAGCGGTAAAATCTGCGATGGCCCGAAAGGGTCGCCCGTGTCGCGTTGTTGACGCGGACATGCTTCCAATGTTTACAGATACTTGAATACGGAGTGCATAATGAAACACGCTTCGG
>JAPYSD010000550.1 GCA_029936705.1 Croceicoccus sp.
GGCGTGGGCGCATCGATGGCCGCGTTCGAGCAGCTGAAGGAACATGCCCGCACCACCATGCGCAACGGCAAGCCTTTGATCGAGGACCCGCTGTTCGCCGCGCGTCTGGCCAAGCTGGAAATCGACCTCGAGAACATGAAGACCACCAATCTGCGCGTGCTGGACGCGGCGGGGCAGGGGCATGCGCCGATGGCGGAAAGCTCGATGCTGAAGATCCGCGGGACCGAGATTCGCCAGCAGATCACCGACCTGATGCGCCGCGCCGCGGGCCGCTATGCCCAGCCCTTCGTCACCGAGGCGATGGAGGAGGGCTTCAACGGCGAGCCGGTCGGCCCCGACTGGGCCGCGCCGACCGCCGCGCAATATTTCAACAATCGCAAGCTTTCGATCTTCGGCGGCTCGAACGAGGTGCAGCGCGAGATCATCACCAAGGCCATTCTGGAGCTCTGATTCATGGATTTCTCACTGGGCGAAGACCGGCAGATGCTGGTCGATACGCTGTCCCGTTACCTGGCAGGCAATTTCGACTGGAAGGCGCGCGAAGCCGCCATCGACAGCGAAGCGGGGTTCAGCCGCGAATTGTGGAACGGCCTGGCCGAACTGGGCGTGATCGGGTCGTGGTTTTCGGAAGACGCGGGCGGCTATGGCGGCACCGCGTTCGATGTCGGCGCGACCTTTGGCGAGCTGGGCCGCGCGCTGGCGACGGGCCCGTTCCTGGGCACGCTGATGGCGGGCCGGGTGCTTGAAGCGCTGGGCGATCACGCCACGCTCGAGGCGATGATCTCGGGCGAGAGCATCGTGACCTTTGCCCATGATCCGGCGGTCGGCGGCGACGGTACGACGCTGCCGGGCGTGAGCGTGCGGCAGGCAGGCGGCGGCTGGACGCTGACCGGCGCGAAGGGCGTGGTCGAATATCTCGGCAGCGCGGACAAGGCGGTGGTGACCAGCGATGGATCCGCCTTTCTGGTCGACCTGTCGGCCAAGGGCGTGACGGTGCACGACTATCCGCTGATGGACGGCGGTTCGGCGGGCGAGCTGCGACTGGACGATGCGCCGGCGACCCTGCTGGGCGAAGCCGGACAGGCGGGCGAGGCCATCGAGCCCGCCATCGCCATGGGGCTGGTCGCCGTCGCTTGGGAAGGCTTGGCAGTGATGGACGTGCTGCGCGCCATGACGCTGGACTATCTGCGCACGCGCAAGCAGTTCGGCGTGCCGATCGGCAAGTTCCAGGCATTGCAGCACCGCATGGCGACCGTCGCGCTCGAGAACGAGCAGGCACGCTCTGCCGCGATCAATGCCGCGGCCAATTTCGACAAGGACCCGGCGACGCGCGATCGTTTCTGCTCGGCGGCGAAATACACGCTGGGCGCGGTCGGCAGCCTGGCCGCGGAGGAAGCGATCCAGCTGCATGGCGGGATCGGGATGACCTGGGAACTGCCGCTGTCGCACTATGCCAAGCGGATGGTGATGCTGGGCCATGTCCTGGGTGACGAGGACGAGCATCTCGCTCGCTTCGTGGAGCTGGGCCGGGCCGCCTGACCCGCCGCGACGTGCCCCGCGCCGTTCAGCTGCGCGCGGGGCCGTAACGGCTGCGCAATTCGCGTTTCAGCACCTTGCCGATGGCGCTGCGGGGCAGGGCATCGACCGCGACTAGGTCGTGCAGCCGCTGCGTCTTGTCCAGCCGCCGGTTGACCGCGGCCAGCAACTCGCCCGCGTCCGCGCCTTCGCGCAGGACCACAAAGGCGACCGGCGTCTCGCCCCATTGCCGCGACGGTACGCCGACGACCGCCGCCTCGCGCACGCCGGACTGCGCGATCAGCTCCGCCTCGAGGTCCGATGGATAGATGTTGAACCCACCCGAGATGATCATGTCCTTGGCGCGGTCGATCAGGACCAGGAAGCCGTCGCTGTCGAAGCGCCCGATATCGCCGTGCCGTATGAAGCGGCGGCCTTCGCCGTCGTGCCATTCGGCGTCCTTCGTCTTGCCGGGCTGGCCCAGATAGCCGGTCATCATCGCGCCCGAATGGCCGACGACCTCGCCCGCCATGCCGGGGGCGACTTCGCGGCCATCCTCGTCGATCAGGCGGATGTCGTGCCCCTCCACCGGGCGGCCGACCGTGTGCAGCTTGCCGGGATGCTCGTGCGCCTGCAGGATGCAGGTGCCGCCGCCTTCGGTCATGCCATAGATATTGATGAGCGCGCCCGGCCAGCGATCCAGCACGTCCGCCATCAATGCGGGCGGAAAGGGCGCGCTGGTGCTGGACTTGAAGCGATAGGACGAAAGGTCGAACCGGTCGAATTCGGGCAGGTCCATCAGCAGCTGGTACTGCACCGGGACCAGCGCCGCGTGCGTCACCCGGTGTTGCTGCGACAGCTCAAGGAAACGGCGCGCGTCGAATTTTGGCATCATCACGACATGCCCGCCGCCCGCCAGCGCGGGCAGGAAACAGACCAGGGTCGTGTTGGAATAGAGCGGGGTGGACACCAGCGTGACCGCCTGATCGTCATAGCCGAAGCGGGCCGCGCGCGCGATATGGCCGTGGCGCATGCCGTGGCCCTGCAC
>JAPYSD010000551.1 GCA_029936705.1 Croceicoccus sp.
CTGCGGACCAAAGGCCAGCAGCAGCAGATAGCCCGTCACCACCGGCGGCAGAACCAGCGGCAGGTGGACCAGCGCATCGACCAGCACCATGCCCGGAAAGCGCCTGCGCGCCAGCAGCCAGGCCAGCGCGAAAGCCAACGGCAGGGTCGCGGCGATCGCGACAAGGCTGACCTTGAGCGATAGCGCGACGATATCCAATTCGGTGCCAGTCAGCATGCTCAATCCCGATCCGCCGGCCCGAAACCGTGGCGCGCAAGTATGGCCGCGCCTGCGGGCGAAAGCAGGAAGGCGCGAAACGCCTCCGCCTGCGGATGCCCGCCCGCCGCGACCAGCGCCAGCGGATAGCGGATCGGCGGGTGGCTGTCGGCAGGAAATTCGCCCACCACCCTTACCGCCGGTTCGGACAGGGCGTCGCTGGCATAGGTGATGCCCAGCGGCGCCGCGCCCCGCGCCACCAGTTGCAGCGCAGCGCGCACGTTTTCCGCCGGTGCCAGCCGGTCCGAGACATCGTTCCACATGCCAAGGCGTGTCAGCGCGGCCCGCGCATAGCGTCCGGCGGGCACGCTGCCGGTTTCGGCCACGGCCAGCCGCCCGCCATCCAGTGCAGGCACCAGCGGGAACCCCGGCGCCGGCGCGATCCGCAGGTCCGACGCGGCGGGCGCGATCAGCACCAGCCGGTTGCTGGCAAGCACCGCGCGCGAACTGGGGACAAGCAGGCCGCGCCGTTCCAGCTCGTCCATCCACTCCTCGTCCGCAGAAACGAACAGGTCGGCAGGTGCCCCCGCCTCGATCTGGCGAGCGGCGGCGGAGCTGGCGGCAAAGGACAGCACCGGGCGCGCATGGCCCTGCCCGGCCCAGGCATCGGCGGCGTCCTCAAGCGCGTCGTGCATGCTGGCGGCGGCCAGCACGACCGGGCCGGTCCCGGCGTCACGGTCTTGCGGTACGGCCGCCTGCCATGCCAACAGGGCCAGCAGCGCGACCATTGCAAGGGTCAGCGCGATTGTCTGGGGCCGGATGATATGCGACATGGCCCGCGATTATCGCGCGGCGCGGCGCAAGGAAAGCGCCTTGCGCGGCCGAATGAGCGCGGCTGGATGAACGCGGCGGGACGAACAGGGAGCCACATGGCGCAGCACCACGATAACATCGATGTCGAGATCGACCCCGCCCACTTCAGGTCCGTACTGGGCAATTATCCCACGGGCGTCTGCGTAATCACCGCCTTTCACGCCGAGGCAGGCGCGGTCGGGCTGGTGGTGGGCAGCTTCGGCTCGGTATCGCTCGAACCGCCGCTGGTCGCCTTTTACGTGGGGGCCGGATCGAACAGCTGGGCGCAGATCCGCGATTGCGGCCATTTCTGCGTCAACGTGCTGGGCGAGGACCAACTGGAGCTGTGCAAGCGTATCGCCAGCCGCAAGCAGGACAAGTTCCACGATGTCGCGCATCGCCAGTCCGATAACGGCATGCCCGTGCTGGACGGCGTGGTCGCCACGATCGAATGCACGATCGAAAGCGAAACCGACGCGGGCGATCACGTCATCGTGCTGGGGCGGGTGATGAACCTGACCAGCGAACGCGACGGCGGGCCGCTGCTGTTCTTCCGCGGCGGCTATGGTCGGTTCGAGCAGCTGGACTGACGCCCGGGCGGCGAGCGATCAGACCCGGCCCACGACCGGTACGCTGGCGCCGGTCACGCCGCTGGCCGCATCGGACAGCAGGAAGGCGATGACCGCCGCCAGCTCCTCGCCCTTGACCCATTTGTCGGCATCGTTCTCGCCCATGTCGGCGCGGTTGGCGGGCGTATCGATGATCGAGGGCAGCACCGCGTTGACGCGAATGCCCTTGTCCTTGCCCTCTTCGGCAAGCGCCTCGGTCAGGCGCGCCACGCCCGACTTGCTGGCGGTATAGGCGCCCATGCCGATGCCAGCCCGTGCCGTGGCGGCCGCGCCGATATTCACGATCGATGCGCCCGACCCCAGGTAGGGCAGCGCCGCGCGGCTGGCGTTCAGCGCCGTCACGACGTTCATGTCGAACATGCGCTGCCAGCTTGCCAGCGCGCCGTCGGCGATCGTTTCCCAGGTGAAGCCGCCGGCGATATTGGCCAGCCCGTGGACCGGTCCGTTACGCGCGATGCTTGCGAACGCGGCCTGCGCCGCCGCCTCATCGGTCAGGTCGACACCGCCGACGAAAGCGCCGGGACCGTCCGCGCTATCGCAGATATCGACGCCGACCGTATCGTGACCCTGCGCGGCCAAGGCGGCGATCACTGCCCGGCCCAGCGCCCCTGCCGCGCCGGTTACCACGATCCGCTTGCTGCCGCTGTCCATGCCGATGCCTCCATTCGATTAGCCGGTGCTTGCCGCCCGTCTAGCGAAGGTCATGCCCGTTTGGAAACCGCGGCCGCGATAATCCGGAGACGCGATCAGTGGCGAGGCCTCGAAGGGCGCTTTGCCTTGCCGGGATGCGGCTTGCCCGCGAAAGGCTTGCCGCCGCGGGGCTTGTCGCTGCGCGGTTTGTCGGCGCGCGGCTTGTCAGCGCGCGGCTTGTCAGCGCGGGGC
>JAPYSD010000552.1 GCA_029936705.1 Croceicoccus sp.
GGGGGGGGCCGCGCCGGCCCCGCCCGGAACCCGTCAGAACTGCACGCGCTTGGTATAGCCGCCGTCCACCACGATATTCGCGCCCGTCATCGCCTTGCAGCTGGGCGAGGCGACAAAGGCGATGGTGCGCGCCAGCTCGTCCCCGTCGGTCAGGCGGCCCATCGGGATCTTGGCCAGCGTTTCCTCGTAGAAGTCCTTCATGTTGTCGCGGATATAGGCCCATGGCCCGTCCTCGCACATCACCGGGCCGGGGGTGATGCAGTTCGCCCGGATCCCCTTGGCGGCCAGGTTCTGCGACAGCGCGGCGGCATAGTTCATCACCGCCGCCTTCAGCGAGTTGTACGGCTGTATGCCCATGAATTCCTCGACCGCGCCGGTCGAACTCATGCACACGATCGACGCCGCATCCGACTTTTCCAGATAGGGCATCGCCGCTTCCACGCCGCGGCGCATCGGCAGGATGTCGGTCTTGAGGATGGTCTCCCACCCGTCGTCCGTATCCTCGCCCGGATTGGCGGAGGTGAAGCTGATGAAGATGTCGCAGCCGCCAAGCTTGTCGGCGGCGTCCTTGACGAAGGCGGGGACCGAGCCGGGATCGGTCACGTCCAGCGCGGCGGCATGCACGGTCACGCCGCTGGGCTTCAGCTCGCCCACGACATTGTCGACCTTGTCCTGCGTGCGGCCGCAGATGGCGACATGGCAACCCTCTGCCGCGAGTGTCTTGGCGACCTTGCGACCGATCCCGCCGTTCGCGCCGATGAGGATGGCTTTCCTGCCTTTCAGGCCCAGATCCATGCGACAATCCTTTCCCTTGGGTTTGATCCTCCGCGCACGGCGCGGGGATTTCGGTTCAGCCTTACCCTAGGCGCGTCATGCCCGCCGGATCGACTGCACTTTTGCGCAGTCCTGCGCCCGTCACCCCGGGTGCTACGCATAGGCCAAGACCATAGGAGATTGACGGATGACGAGGCTGAAAGGCAAGCGCGCCCTGATCGTGGGCGCCAGCAGCGAAGGCAACATGGGGCAGGTGATGGCGCAGCGCTTCCTGTCCGAAGGCGCAGCGGTGACCGTGGCGGGCCGCAAACAGGCGGTGCTGGACGATTTTGCGAAGGAACACGGGGCGACGGCGATTGCCTGCGACCTGACGCAGGAGGACAGCGTGAACGCGCTGGTCGAGAAGGCGCATGACGCGATGGGCGGAATCGACATCGCGGTGAACGCGACGGGCTGGGGCCTTCTCACCCCGTTCCTCGACAACACGCGCGAGCAGCTGGAGGACATGACCGCGCTGCAGCTGATCGGGCCGTTCCAGCTCTACCAGGCGCTGGTGCGCAAGATGGCGCGCTCGCATGGCGGGGAAGGGGGGTCGATCATCCAGATATCCAGCGCGACGGCCAGGATCATGCTGTGGGACCATTCCGCCTACATGGGGACCAAGGCGGCGACCGATCACATCATCCGCTGCGTCGCCAATGAATTCGGGCACGAGGGGATACGCGCCAACTCGATCTCGCCCGGCCTGACCGAAACGCCGATGACGGCGGATGCGGGGCAGGTGCCCGGCCTGCTGGAAAGCTTCCTGCCCGGCTATCCGCTGGGCCGCTATGGCACCAGCGAGGACATTGCCGCCGCCGCCGTGTTCCTGGCCAGCGACGAATGTTTCATGACGGGCGAGAACCTGCAGGTGAACGGCGGGCTGTGCCTGCGCGGCAATCCCACGCCCGACCAGATGCAGGCCTCGATCGCCGCCGCGGCAGGCGATTAGGCTCCGGCCTTCTCGCTTTCGATCAGGGTGGCGACCTCGGCGCGCAGGCGGTCCTTGCGGATCTTGCCTGACGCGGTGCGGGGAAAATCCTCGACGAAGACGAAGCGTTCGGGGGTCTTCTGCTTCGCCAGCCCGCTGTCCTGCACGTGGCGGCAGAGCGCCTCGATGCCGGGGCGCTCGCCGTTTGCAATGACATAGGCGCACACGCCTTCGCCCAGCCGTTCGTGCGGCATGGCGACCACGCTGGCGTCGCGGACCTGCGGGTGGGTGCGCAGCACGTCCTCGATCTCGACCGCGCTGATATTCTCGCCCCCGCGGATGATCAGGTCCTTCTTGCGGCCCGTGATGGTGATTGCGCCCTCGTCCGACAGCACGCCCAGGTCGCCCGTGCGGAAATAGCCGTCCGCGTCGAAGGCGGCCTCGCTTTGCGCCTTGTCGGCATAGCCCAGCATCATCGACGGCCCGCGCACCAGGATCTCCCCTTCCGCCCCCGGGGCGACGGGATCGCCCGCGTCATCGACCAGCTTCACTTCGTAATCCACGACCTCGCCATCGGTGCGCGCGGCCAGCAGGCGGTCGTCCGGCCAGCCGAAGCTGACCAGCGGCACCTCGCTCGCGCCGAACACGCGGAACGCCTGCAGATTGTCGAATGCCGAATTGGCCGAGGGGATCAGGTCGGGCGGCACCGCCGCGCCGCCGCAGGCGAACATGCGCATCGACGGCAGCCGCGTGCCCGCCCGGCGCGCGGCATCGGCCGCACCACGCTCGAGCGCGCCGCCGCGCTGGCG